>JAFTXE010000119.1 GCA_017461745.1 Clostridia bacterium
TGTAGCCCGATTAAACATATATATTTTCAAGAATAGCTTAGTCGGGCTACAACCCAGCAAGAAAGCTTTTGCGGAGCTTTTCTCGAAAAGCGACAACGCATCCCCCGCGTCCCCCCGACAAATCATAATAAAATGCCGCCCTTTATTCAAGGACGGCATTTTTTAGTATATTAAGTATTAAATCAAAGCAGCACTTCTTTATTCGTACCGTAGAAGATATCCTCATGCCCCGAGATAAGCTTACAGAATTCTTCCATTCTGCTCCAAGTATTTGCGATATCAAATTCGTAAGCGTGTCCCCAAATATAGAACAACTGCGGCGTTTCAGCCTTCATTTCGATAAAGCGCTCCGCAAGCTCAAACATTTTGTCAAACTCTCCGTGATGATATACCGTCGGATTGAACATAAGAAGCTCTTCCTGTTTGTCAAAGCTATGCGTAGAAATTATAGTTCTCGAATACTTTATTCCCGTGTTTTCTCTTATAACGCTTGCAACGTGCTCGTTGCAGTTGACGCCACCGCAGGGGTACGCCATTCCAACCACCTCGTAGCCCGCAAGCTCTGAGAGCGCAAGACGGTCGTTCTCTACCTCTTTGATTATATCGTCGTCGCCAAGCGTCGTAAGATTAGGGTGCGTCAGCGTATGCGCCGCTATCTCGTGACCCTCGTATATAGCGCGTATCTCACACGGCTGTGGCTTGACGTGAGCTACGGTCACGCCCTCTCTGACAAGCGCTCCCGCCTTGCCAAGCTTTCCCGAATTGATATTGAAGGTCGCCTTCAAGCCGTATTTGTTGAACATCTCGATAAGGCGCTTATCCTGTGTAACGCCGTCGTCATAGCTGAAGGTCACAGCCTTCATTTTTCCGTTGTACATATTACATTCCTCCATAATAAAATTAATTATACAGCATATAAAATATGCAAATTTCTTACCTCGTGGTCCACTATTCTTCCATTGACGGAGTAGGCGTGTCCCTCAGCCTCGTTGCCCTCAAAGTCCGTCAAGCCCTGCTCCTTCAGAACCAAGACAATATCCGAAATAATGCTCTCAACGGCCCTCTGCTTTTTTGCCGACAGCTCGGGCGTATTTCCGCTTGATATAAGGTATTCCAAGGGCTCGGAAAGCTCCGAAAGCGTTGTCAGCTCTCTGAGCGCGCGAAAGCTCCATTTATAATAGGGGGTATAGCGTTTATTAAGCATAAAAACGGTATTCAGCGCGCTTTTTACGAACTCCGCCATGGCAAGCTGAGCCGCGGCTGTCTCTCCGCGCGCGATACAGCGCCCGTAATTATACTGCCCCGACTGCCCCATAAGCAGCAGATTTCCCGCAAGCTTTTTCAGGCGCGCGTCCTCGGGCATGTACGCAAGACGCTCTCGTATAGCCGTAAATTTACCAAGCCCGTCAAAAAACACCTTTCCGTTGGTCGCCTCGGCGGCAGACTGCTCGGGAATAAAAAACCAATCCTTGAGAGAAAGCTCACCGTCCTGACTTCCAACCTTACTTTTGAAAAAATCGCTCATTCGTATCACGCCGTGTCGGTTGCCGCCAACAGGGTCTATAACGCTTCTTTTGACGCCCATAAACTCCTTTGGAAGCTTGGAATACGCCCTCTCAAGCGCAAAGCACGTCCGACTGTCTATTACGTCCTCGTCGGGAATGAAGATACAAAATCCCGCCTCAAAATCGTGGTCTCTTGATATTCCGTCGTCGTACCCGAAGCATTCCGAGCCGCTCCCCGCAAGCCCGACCGCTATAAGCGGCATGAGGCTTGGAAAGCTTTCTTGAAGCATGGGCTCTCCGTATTCAAGATAAAACCGCTCCGAAAGCTCAATTCCCTTCATATATCTTCCTCGCGCGTTCCGTCAGCTCATTCTCGTATAAAAAGTAGCCGTAATATCCGTAGACCGAGGCGCATTTCTCACACACGAAGGCGTAATATCCGTCTCTGCGCTGATGCTCTTCAAGAATTATTCTCGCTTTTTCAAGATATTCGGACACGACCTTTTCCGAGTCGGCAAGACCAAGCTCAGCCTCCGCCGCGCTTGCAAGATTAAGATAGGTTATCGCAACCTCAAGCTCGCCGTTCTCTCCCGCTCGCATAACCGCTATCGCCTTTTCGTAAAGCGCTTTCGCTTCCTCAAAGCGACCGACGTCTACAAGCGCCAACGCCATATTGTTATAAAGTCCGCCAAGCCTCGTGTCATCAGGCTCAAGCTCCGCCTCGTAAACCGCCCTCGCGTCCTCAAATATAGGCAGAGCCCTATCTGCCATGCCGAACGCCTTGTATACCGTTGCGCAATTAAGATAGGTTGTCGCCGCGCCGACCTGACGGCTGATGCCGAGCGTTTTTATTTTTTCCATAGCGGACTCGGCGCAATCAAGCGCCTGCTCTCTTTTTCCAAGCTTACGGTAAAGTCCCATCAGCTCGTTCCTCATTGTCAGCTCGGTTTTAGCGTCACCGCCCGACTGAGCCTCCGCAAGCCAATACAGTAGGTGTCTTTCTGCGGATATATAATCGTTTTTATGTAAATATCCGTCAAGCTTATCAAGTATGCGCTCAATGGATATGCAACCGTTAGCCATATTTCTCTCCTCAAATACAGTATCATAAATATTATATCACAAATTTTTTGATATGTCTATCTATATTTAAAAAGAGAATGATATTTTATTTTTTGTTATTCTTATTTTTTCCGTTTCTTTTCGACGCCACAAATGAAATAACCGAGCTTGCCACGAGAAGCACGCCGAAAGCGCGGCGCAGCCATTCCTCAGGTAAAAATCCCGTGGCAAAAGACCCGAGAAGCGCCCCAAGCAATCCCGCGCTCGCCATAATTACTACCGCGAAAAACGGTATTTTTCTTCTGAACAGCATAACGGTCACCGAAGCCCCCGCCGCAAATATGAAAAACAGCAGATTAAAGCCCTGCACCGTGAGCTGTGAAAGCTCGGTAAACAGCGCAAGATAAACGGCGAATAATCCTCCGCCGCCAACCCCAAGCCCCGACAAAAGAGCTATTATAAACGCTACGATAATGTGAACTGCATATCCCATTTTTCACCGTCCTGAATTTGTAGTTTGTACTGTACGTCATAGTATGCTTTGTAGGGGATGCGATTTCCGCTTTTTTGAAAAAAAGCTTGGCAAAAAACTTCCTTGCTGGGTTGTAGCCCGATTAAACATATATAATTTCAAGAATAGCTTGGTCGGGCTACAACCCGGCAAGAAAGCTTTTGCGGAGCTTTTCTCGAAAA
>JAFTXE010000120.1 GCA_017461745.1 Clostridia bacterium
CTCCACTCCAATATTGGGCGCTCCGCAAGCTACAGAGCCTACAAGCGGTATTATAGTCGTACCACCTCGACGTAGATTTTGCGGTGTAGCGATATTGCCTTGAGTGGTCTTTGCAATTCTTCCCTCTTTTTCAAGAGCGTTAACGTATCTGAATACCGAGCTTAGCGTTGTCATACCTGTATCGTGCATGATCTGACGGTAGGTTGGGGACTTCCCATTCTCTTTTTGATATCCTTTAATGTACCGCTCTACCCGATCAAGCATATCCTTATTAGGCGTTCTGATTCCCATAAAATACTCTCCCCTCTCAAAAGGAACTTTGCGTTCTCTTTGTTTAGTGAGCATATTATATCATAAACAACACCTTTCGTCAAATTTTCGTGTCCCGTGGAACGGACATGAAAGGAAAAATCTCGGATTTCTCCGAGATTTTTCAGTATTGAGCCTTAATCTGTCCCACAAACAAATCAAATTGGTCCTTCACCTTCGCAGGCGTTATAATACGCATTTTCCCACATGAGCCTGCCACCCAAGAAAAGAACGTAGGACTTACCTGTATCTGTGCAAATACTCTGTATATATCATCACCTGTTTTTTGCACCTTGATATTTTCACCGAACTTATCGAACATATCGTCAAGCATATCTCCTATAAATTCGAGTTCGACTGTTTCACTCTTACCACCGAACATCGAGAACATCTGCGTTTTATGCTTTTCTATATCAATATTTTCAAATTCAGCTCTTTGAGAAATAGGTGTGCTCTCTATACGCACGTCTTCCATACGGTCTATACGGTAGTTAGCAGTTCCCTCTTTATCATCGCGGTAACAGACAAGATAATAGTTATCTTTGCTCCAAATCATAAATAACGGATTTACTACATACCTTTTTCCGTCTCTGCGATAAACTTTATTTTTCTTGTAGTCGAGCGAATAATACAGAAACGATATTGTTTTTCGCTCATCAATAGCCGTAGATATTGTATCAACGCTGTAAATAATGTGACTGTTGCTGTGCTTGGGCATATCGTAATTTACTATATTCTCGGCTATACTCATCGCTTTGTGTTCTCCGAGTTGTTCGGTGAGCTTTTGAATCAAGGACGATTTCTGACCTAGGTTGAGCTTGGATGCCTTTATTACATCGGATAACAGAGTAACCTCAGCATTTTCAACCTTGCGGTCAATAACATAATAATAGTTATGCTTTTTCTTATATGAAAGCACCTCATATCCATATTCATTGAGCAGTTGGATATCCTGCGGAAGTGTTTTACAAGATAGCTCTATATTAAGCTTTGACAGTTCACTTATTATGTTCTCTGTGCTTAATGCATGTTCTTCGTCTGTCTTACGACAAAGAAGATCGTAGAGGACAAGTAGCTTTATTTTTTGTTCTTTGTTGTATGACATACTTAAATTATTATCCCCCAAAAGCATCTTCTATTTTGAGACAACATACTTTTTGATCATTTCTATCTTTGAACTATTATCGAAGCGATAAATCTTACGCTATTTGTTAATTACCAAGATAATCCGATACACTATCGTATTTCATAACCGTACTATCTTTTAGCTTGAACACGTATACGTTATCCTCAGCTATGAATATCTTATCTTCCCCAAGAGCAACTATATATTTGTTTGCTTCAACTTCGAAAAGGACCACATCTCCCTTAACTACCTTAGCACCGACAGGCCAGAATGCGTACTCGGGATCTATTATTTTGCAAATAGCATTGCTGCTGTTTTCCGGCAAACCGTGGTGAGCTACCTGAACAATGTCACTTTTCAGCGTGCTTGCCCCATACATTCTCGAGATTGTGTCTCCCTTATCATCGTGATCTCCAAGAAAGATCATCTTCTTACCCTCGGCTTCAAGGGTAAACACAACACTGCTGTTGTTGTAATCATCCAATTTCTTATCATACACGTCAAGCGTAAAGAGTATATTTATCTTTGCATTTCGTATATGGAATTCCTGTCCCGGGTGAGCCTTGATTTTGGGAATATTCGGATAAGAAGTATCTAAAAACTTCCTTGTATTTTCCGTATAACGGATATTACCGTCCTTCTCATTTGCCCAGTTATCCACAAGCTGCTCAGCAGACGGCAGATTGCATATAAATTTCTCTATCGTCACCTTGTCCGCGAAAGATTCAAAGAAGCTCTCAAAAACGTCAACGTGGTCGTCGTGCGCGTGAGTGATGATCCACGCCGCAATCACGATATTATTTTTATCGGGTGCCTGTTTCTTCAAAATATTGTAGATGCGCTCATCATACCCATCTAAACCAAAGCCACCGTCAACGACAATAAAGCTTCCATCAGCAAGTCTTATTATATAACACATCCCGTTATATGTTCTAGCGAGATTGCCTTCTTGGAGTAGTCCAACCTGGGTTATAGTCGTTTCGCAACCGTCAATTGGAGTATAGGTATTATTCTCCACCTTCGTTGGAAGCGCGGTCGCGCTCAGTGGCTCTGCAAGTACCTTGGCAATTCCGTTGTACTGAGTATAAATAGCCGTAACAACATGTTTATCATTTGCGTAAGTTTTATAGATATTGCCTTCGATGTCTTTTTCGGCATAAAGAGTAAAGCCCTCAGCGGCTATATCGTTGCAATAAGCGGTAAACACATCCTTTCCTACACTTCCTAAATTAAGCATATGGCAGTCGTCACCCGTATCAACATACGTTGGATCAAGTCCTTCAAGCACAGGGAGCACAGAAAGCGGGGTTGCGAACATCCTCTCGATTATAAAGTCAGCACCCAAGGAAATATTCCCACTTGAATCTTTCTTCTCTCCAAGCTTTTTCGTAAGTTCCGTAAGAGCCTCTGACATCGCCTTAGAATCGTAGCCCGCAACGACCAGCTTATTACCGACAACGCATATTTTTACTTCGTTATATTTGAGAGTATTATAAACTTCTTCACTCTCCGGATAGCCTACCTTGCCCACAAGTATTTCTGCCTTTTCGGCATCATATGCTCCATTCCTTCTGGGAGAAACCGACTTGACGCCAACGATATTCGCATAACTGCTCGCGAAATTTTTTATCGCTTCCGTCAACAAAAAATCCTTATTATTGGTAACTATGATATTTGCATATTTACCGTCAAGTATAATATCGATTTTATCAACTCTTGTAATAACATCACTCTCTGTTTCGACTTGGGTATTGCTCTCTGTTTCGACTTGGGTATTGCTCTCGGTATCTCCATTATCATTGGGTGTTTTGTTGCACGAAACACACCCAAGTATCATACAAATTACCAACAAACAAAGAATAGTTTTTTTGAAAAATTTTAACATAGCACAGTAGCTCCTTTTATTCATTTTAATTGAAGTTATAAATGAAGTTCTTTCACTCTAAAACAGCGAAAAATGCTCTTTCCATATCAGCTTTATTAGGTAAATGCAAGGATATCATTTTAGTTCCGTCAAGCTTTTCAAACAGCATCGCATGACCGCCGTCAAAATCGAATCGGCTTCCGCCGTGTTGCCATTTTCCATTCAGAGAATCACTCCACGCGTCAAGCACAAGATACCGTCCTTGATAGAACGATGACCACAACATCTTCATCTTTCCGTCCTCTCGATATAAAAACGGTCCGTCTGTAACGTATGCGTCGGGATATCCCTTAAGCTCGCTCACATTGGGGTTATCCGATGCGCGAAACAGCAAAAACGGCTCGCCCACGGCTTCTCTCAAATCCTCGGACAACTGCATAGCGCATATTTCACCGTTACCCACCTGCGTCCATTCGTGCGAGAATACGATATACGGCTTTCCGTCCTCTACCCAGAATGTACCGTCAAGACATTCCCAATCCGACGGGGTTATAGGTTTTTCCGTTAAAGGCACAAACTCACCATCAGGAGTATCGCACACAAAAATATGCGTGGCGCGGTGCTGATTCTCTGCTTTACAGCTGCCAAAAAGATAATATTTGCCGTTGTATTTATGCAACTCGGGCGCCCAAAAATCTTGATCTGCCCAAAATCCGCATTTTCCACCGTCGAAAATTACCTTCGGTTCTTCAAAGTTTTCAAGATCTACTGTTCGATAAACAGAAAAGGTATTCCTTGCAACTATACGGCTATCTACCAAATTGGTAGTTCCGTACATATAATAACATTTGTTTTCAAAATCCGTATAAATAAACGGGTCTCTGATCCTTATTTCTTCTCTTTTAAGCATATTTCTACTCAAAGTACTTCCTTAAATAAATATCTCAAGGTCATAAAATCACCTTTTTTAAATGCCGCAGGCAATCCAACGTTCATAAGAGTTGAACCCTTAAAGGTGGCATCATATCCAGTTACAGAATACGTCTTGCTTTCGTCAAGTCCCGACACCTTAAAGTATTTAACTTCATTATTTACGCTTCCCATACGGCGGTACGCGGTGAGGATTGCCTCACTCTTATCCTTGGATACTACCATAAATCCGAAGAAGTTAGACGTGTGTGGGTCTTCGGTTCTATACAAGTCTCCGTTCAGTATAAGAGTTTCAATCTGTTTATATTCTTCAACCTGCTTACAAGTCGCCTCTTTATCCTCGTCGCTGTAATCCGACGTATCAAGCTCATAGCCCGTAGCGCCGAGATGGGCAATATCCGCGCGAGTTTCTATAGAAGTTATTCTTCCCGTTTGGTGATTGGGAACAATTGACACGTGACAGCTCATAGTCGAAAGCGGATACGCTAAAGACGTGCCGTATTGAATAAAGGTTCTTTCCTCAGCATCGGTATCGTCAGAGGTCCATATCTGAGGGAAATAATAAAGCATCGCGGGGTCAAATCTTGCTCCGCCGCCTGAACAGCCCTCAAAGAAAATATCAGGATTGGAATTCACTATTCTTTCGCACAGATCGTACACTCCAAGAGCGTATCTGTGTGAAAACTCAGCCTGTCTGTCGGATTCTCTCCCCAACGAATACGACTCGGTCACGTTTCTGTTATAGTCCCATTTTACATACTGTATATTGTTTTCACGCAGTACTTTATTTACCGCATCAACGATATGATCTCTTACGTCCTCTCTGGTAAGGTCGAGCATATATTGATTTCTTCCGTAACAACGAGGTCTGTCGGAAGTACCTATCGCATAATCGGGATGGGCGCGAAAAAGCTCTGAATCCTCGCTTACCATTTCAGGCTCAAACCAAAGTCCGAATTTCATACCGAGAGAGTTAACGTAGCTTATTATCTCTTTAAGTCCGCCTTGTAGCTTTCCTTCATTTACGAACCAATCTCCAAGTCCCGACTTGTCGGAATCACGTTTGCCAAACCAACCGTCGTCAAGGACGAAAGTATCTATGCCCGTACCCTCAACGGCTTTTGCGATAGCTTTTAATTTGTCATTGTCAAAATTAAAATAAGTCGCTTCCCAATTGTTGATTACGATGGGGCGTGACTTACCCACGTATCTCGGATTTATGAGATAATTTCTCATAGCATCGTGAAGCTCTCGGCTCATACCTCCAAGTCCGTCACAGGAATACGCGAGTATGACCTCCGGAGTTTCAAACATCTCCCCTTTACAAAGCTTCCAACGAAAATCGAAATCATTGATACCGCCCGTAACAAGCGTTCTTCCACCGCTCGTCCCCTCTGCCTTAAGTACGTATGACGAGGAATATATAAGGCTTATTCCGTATGCATTTCCAAATTCCTCGGTAGTTGTATTATCAACTATTGCCATAAACGGATTAAGCGTTGCGGACGATGTCGTTCTTTTGGAATCTATGCTTGTTACTCCGTGACGCATAGGCGCTCGTTCAACGTGTCTTTCCTTTGCCCACGCTCCGTAAAGAGATATAACATCGTAATCGTTACGAGGTAGTGAAAAGCTGAAAGAATAGGCTCTGTCAAGCATTACCGTATTATCTGTAAAATTCTTATATACCGCCCGTCTTGCTAAAACGGAGCAATCATCATATACGGTATAATAGAGGTCACAAGCAAAACCGTTTATCTTATCCTTAAGATGAACCACCAACGTCTCACCACCGCGCATTGAAGGTATACCGCCAATAGCGGGCTTCTCGGAAAGTATTTCGTAACTGTCATAGAGAAGCTCCACAAGTCTGTCACCGTTTGAATGCGTAAGCATTACAGCAGGCTCGCGGTAATCTCCCGTTCCGAAAAAGGATAGCTCAGACGGAAAATGTTGGTAAGATTTTATGCCTTTTGTATTTAAATCTATACCCGGTATAGTTGCGATAAAAGATCCGGCTCCTGAAGATCTCATTGAGCGAATGTCGTCGTGTCCTATTTGTTTGCCAAAATAAAGATGCTCGGCATACCCATATTCGTTTATAAAAAATGCATAAGTAATATTCTTACCATCAAGATAGAAGATTTTTGATTCTGTATTAAACGTTATAGACATATCATTTTCCCTTTGATGCTTTCTATGATTTTAGTTTTCCAATATCTTTTTTAAGTGGTCTGCGCATACTCTTCCTATAAATTCCGAGCCATTTGCATTGGGATGAATGCCGTCATTTGAATAATACGTTGGATACGGCTGTGTTTTCAGCGCAATCTCGAAAAGCTCGTCTAGGGGAATAAAATCATCTGCATATTCGTCCGCAAGCGCTCTTATCGTGGGAGCTATCCTTGCGAGGTCTTTTCTCATATTCTCGCCGCTCGATGTGTCAAGCGGGAAGAGCTTATTTATCTCAGCATCAAGAATATACGGAGACATTGTTATAATTTTAGCGTTGGTATGCTTTTTGAGCTGCTTGAGGATAGAACGGTAATTTGCCTCTATCTGCTCGTCAGACGTCTCAATGTGAGACTCTCCCAGCTTATAGCGCCTACCGATATCGTTTATACCGATAAGCAGCACTACGATATCGGGCTTAAATGCAGCCGCATCGTAATATATTCTGTCAAACAACTGTCCAGTGCGGTTTGCGCTGATGCCTGTATTGATAAATTCAAAGTCGGTATTTGGCATCTCTGTTCTCAATAGATCAGCAACACAGCTTACGTAACCGTGTCCCAGATCGTGATAATCTCTTCTATCACGCCCCGCATCAGTAATGCTGTCGCCCGTAAATAATATCCTCATATTTACACCTCCATACTCTGTGTCAATACGAGAGCTTCTCCTGCACCGACGGTATAGGTCTGCTTTATCTCTCCGCTATCCTCTATTGTATGATACTGAAATGAAACGGGAATAGCAGAAGGATTATATACTCTCCTCATATCCGCTGTCCACACAAGCCTCCGATATGCCTGTACGTAATCATATATTTCTATATTGGTAGCATACCAAATATCGTCTCTGTTTCCTATAAGCTCACAGAAATTCTCTATAACGTTCCAATTATCGTCTTCATCAAATTCAAAGCTGTGCCCCCACAAATAAAATAGCATTGGCTCTTTATTTGTTGTGTTCTCAACAAATTTCTTCGCAAGCTCCATAATACAAGTCTCCCGATGCATACAGGTGGGATACCATCTGTACCAATCCGTGGGAAGTCTGAATTTACCGGTGGACGAGGTCATTCTCGAATATACTATTCCGCAAGCCTTAAGCGCGTCTGCCACTTCCTCATTGTAAGAGGCATCACCGAAAGCATACGCCATACCACGCACGTCTGTCTCAAAATCAGCCTCAAGATTTATCCTGTCAGCAAACACCTCGCGAGTTACCGACGATACAGGCATTTGTGTAAGAAGTGCGTGAGAATATCCGTGTACTGCCACCTCGTGTCCGCTGTTCTTATAAAGCGCTATCGCTCTCTGTCGCGTCATGCGACGGCATACCTGCTCCTTGCCGAATTGCTTACTTTCGGATGAATACAGTCCGGTACTTATATTGAATGTTGCTCTCATTCCGCTCTTGTTGAGTATTTCAACGAGCTTTATATCCTGCTCGGTCTGATCGTCGTAGCTCAATGTAACAGCCTTGACTCGTTCACCGGGAAACCTCATGTTTAATCTTGTAGCAATCATTTTCAACCTCTTTTTACTATTTCCAGCTCAACTAAAAATTCTGTTTCCTTAACGGGACGTACATCGGTTATAACTATCTGTCCCCAACCCGCCTCAGTATTTTCTACGATATCGGGAACATAGTTTACTCCGTCAATCTCAAATTCTCTGCCTTCTCCACCAATAATCTCAATCTTTGCATTTTCAGGGGAGATAACCTTGCAGACAAGCTCATATTTTTCGTTATCTATTATTACACATCCGTCTGCAATACGGGGTTCTGTCTGACAGTGGATATGGAATGCTTTAATGAAATTCTCGGATTTGCTCTCGACCGTATCGTGTACCGTAAGCACTCCGTTGTTTCCACGATTGGGCTCCCATCGCATTGTTCTTATTGCCTTGTCGCAGGTGTGCGAATACGCCTCGGTCATATCTCCCACTATCTCACAAAGCTCGTCACTTTCCGTATGAGAAAGCACTTTTGCCATTCTGTAGCTTTCCTTCCACAGCTCAAGATTTCCCGTTTCCCTTCCATTGTTGGGACGTCTTGTTCCACCGTCGTAAGCTATGCCGTCCGACCATTCACCGTAAAGAGGTTTTTCGGGATCAAAAACGGTCAAGCAGTTGTGAGCTGATGTATGTACTGTGTAATTTCTTCTATGCGACGTTCCGTAGCTGTCATACACACCCGAATCAGATGCAAGCACTCCGCCGCAATATATCTGGAAGCAACCTGTGTCAAGATGGTCGTGATTAGAGCCCCAAAGCTCGCCCATCTTCATAAGGACAACACGCTCTCCGTCGTTCCACATGGTAATTCCGTTTGGATAGCCAAAATAGCGGTAAGGCGCAAGCTCATCGGTAGGCGTCTTTTCCGTTAAGCCGTACCACAAAAGCTGTGCCACGGGCGAGAACAAGCCTTCTCCGAAAGAGCCGTCCTCGTAGTAATCAATTCCGCATTTTGAGGGCAACAGATATTCTTTATCAAGTCCTTTTTCAAACTCTTTGTAATACCGTTCCTTGCCCGTATACGCCGCCGCAAAAAACATAGGCACTGTAAAGGGCGCGTTGCGTAGATACGGCGCTTTGTACTCGTAGGTATCGTCTCCCAATCTAATCGCCTGTCCGTCGTCTCTCGTAAGATATATAAAGCTATCTGCCAGCTCGTCAAGCTTTGGCGTAAATACCTTTTTTTCACTCATTGAATAGAACAAAAGCGCCGACCATAAAAGACATGTGTATCTGTACGAGCCGTAAGTCGGACCTTGGTGGTGAAAGCCACCCGCAAACATAAAGTCGTAAGCAGGAACGTATTCGTCTATAATTCTTCCCGCGCAAAAATCGTAAATATCGGGGCGTTCGTCGTAAACAGCAATGGCAAAGGAAAGTAGGTCGCGAAGTAGTTGTGCCTCACTTCCATGACCGCTTATAGCCGCCTGCTTTGCTGGAGGATAGCCCATTTCAAAATACTTTTCCGCCATTTGCTCGCATTTGGATATTATGAGCTCTTTTTCCTTTGCGGTAAGATGTGCGTAGCACCAATCGTAAACCAAGGAACTGACGAAAATAAGATGTCCGCTCCAGCGCGCTTTCATTATTCCCTTGTCAAACTCGGAATTTTCAAGTAGAAAGATCGCACTTTCAATAGCCGTGCGAGCATCAGCCGCACTACCTGAAAGTAAAGCCTTAAGCGCCTTTGCTTCAACAGCCAGATATTCTGCCAAATCGTATGTACCGAACTCTGGAGTAGCTCCTTCACAACGAATCTCCATCCCACAAAGCTCTTGCCATATCTCCACTGACAGCTTACATTCAGGCAGAATCATATTCTTTTTTACTCTCTCTATATCCTCTCTTTTCAGCATCAGGCGTGGATGCTCCATAGGGGGAGTTATATAAGGCTTGTTATACGGTGAATTTATCATCATTTGGGTTCTCCCTTATTCCGTTATATTTATTCCATCTAATAAAAAGCTATGATCTAACATAGTTTCTTCTTTTGAGATCTTAATAATTTTTTGTCCAATTTTCGTCCGATAAAGATAAAAACGATATAGGTTCTTGCTGTTGTACTGTCATCTGCGGTGCGTTATAAGTCTTGTTTTCCATTTTGTCTCCTTGAGATATGAGAATCGCAAAATAATCATATCAAATATTCATCCGAGTCATCGGGCGTTATTACCTCAAAGGGATAACGCCCCTTTATATCTTCTATGTCGGTGTACCTTGCGGGCTTCGCGTGAATAAAGAAAACTCGCTTTGCGTTACAGATATCAAGATACGGCGAAAGCTCATCCATAGTAAAATGCGCAAGCTCACAAACGAATCCGTCTATATTTTCGTTGATTACTGACGGTACGTCGTGCTTTCTCAATCCGTGAGAAAAATCCCCACCGAAAAGAACTCTCTTGTCCCCCTCGGTGACAAGTATCGCGTACGAGTTTTTCATATGTGCCGTAGGTATATATTCAACCTTTATGTTTTCATCCTGATACACACGACCCTCATACGCCACCTTTAATTTTATTCTCTCCTCGTCTATAAGTCCGTCTCCCGCAGTATAAGTCCACCGCACCGTTGCGTCAATATGCTCCTGCTCGGTAATAAAAATTTCCGCTGAGGATCTTTTATAGTACCAATTCATCAGATTCACAAGATGGACAAGACCTATGGTATGGTCGCTGTGGACGTGCGTGGTAAAAACAGCGCGAAGGTCATTTATGCTCTTGCCGTTATCTACCAAAAAATCCACCATTGGCGCGCCTGCGTCAATAAAATATATTGCTCCGTTAGATTCAAGCATAATGCAAGTGCAATATCTGTTCTTTTCGGGAACACCGTGAGATGTGCCTACAAACGTTATTTTCATAGTGCTCTCCCTTATTTCTCTGACATTGTAGCTGCCATCTCGCGTGTTATTTCATGAACGAGCGGTCTGCCATAATCTATATAGCCCGCAGCCTCCAGCAAAAGCTCCCGCGTTATATACGAACGCATATCAACCGTAGGCCCTGCCATGTGCGGAATCATCATGACGTTTGACAGATCAAACAGCGGACAATTCTCCTCGGGAGGCTCTTTTTCGTAAACGTCAAGTACGGCGCTAAACCTCTGCTTTGCAAGCTCTCTTTCAAGCGCTTTTTGGTCTACCACAGCACCTCGCGACGTGTTCACGAATAAAGCACCTTCTTTTATTTTTGCCAAAAGTGTTTCATCTATCAGATGATAAGTAGCATCAAACAGCGGAGTGTGCAGGCTTATTATATCGCACTCGGAAAATATTGTTTCAAGAGATGCCTCAATAAGTCCGTATTGACGAACATCCTGTTCGGGCAACGGCTTTACGTCGTAAACCATAATGTTTACTTTAAATTGAGACAGTATTCTGACGAGCTTCTTAGCTATCGTTCCATAGCTTACAAGCCCTATCGTCTTGCCCATAAGTCCAGCGGTATACGACAGAGACGTTTTCCATTGCTTCCGTTCTTTTAAATCACGGGAATATTTGGGAATATCCCTGAGTGCGCACAAAATATAAGCGAGCGTCCCTTCCGCAACCGATTCCGCAAAATAATCGTTAGCGGATATTACTTTTATTCCGCGTTCCCACATTTC
>JAFTXE010000121.1 GCA_017461745.1 Clostridia bacterium
CGCGATTTCCGCTTTTTTGAAAAAAAGCTTGGCAAAAAACTTCCTTGCTGGGTTGTAGCCCGCTTAAACATATATAATTTCAAGAATAGCTTAGGTGGGCTACAACCCGGCAAGAAAGCTTTTGCGGAGCTTTTCTCGAAAAGCGACACCGCGTCCCCCGCGTCCCCGCATCCCCCGACAAATCATAATTTGACGCACTGCGTTTACACTCACGCCTTAGCTTTGTTTTTTTTGTTACTTTTCTTTACCTAAGTGCTTATCCTCGATAAGCGTTTAAGCAAGGGAAAGACAAAATTCCTTGAATACGACAGAAAGGAGGAAAAATATGCTGACGGTAAAAACGGCAGAGCTGTATGACCTTTCGCATACCTTAGCAAACACGCTTTTAGCCGAGTGTGAATATCCGTGGCTTGCGCTTCCAAAAATAAAGGATTTTATTTTGGAGATAGGCAAGACCTTGCCCGAGGACGAATACTACTGTATTGAGGGCAACGTATGGATAGCCAAGAGTGCCCAAATAGCGCGAAGCGCTACGGTAAACGGACCTTGCATAATCGGTAAGAATACGGAGTTAAGAACGGGAGCGTTCATCAGGGGCTCGGTAATAGTTGGCGACGGTTGCGTCGTTGGCAACTCGTGCGAGCTCAAGAACGCTATTCTTTTTGATTCCGTTCAGGTTCCCCACTTCAACTACATCGGCGACTCTATTCTCGGCTACAAATCCCACACGGGCGCAGGCGCTATCACCTCAAATGTCAAGAGTGACAAATCTCTCGTCAAGGTAAAGGTTGACGGCGGCGTTATTGAGACGGGGCTAAAAAAATTCGGCGCTATGATAGGAGACTTCGTCGAGGTAGGCTGTAACAGCGTGCTCAATCCAGGAACTGTGATAGGCAAAGGCTCAAACGTTTATCCCCTATCCTCAGTAAGAGGAACAGTACCACCCAATTCTATTTTTAAGGCTTCGGACAATATAGTCTCAAAGCACTAACATCTGAGAAAGGAAATTACAATGGGAAGACTTTTCGGTACAGACGGTGTAAGAGGAATAGCTAACACCGAACTCACTTGCGAGCTTGCGATGGAAATAGGCAGAGCCGCAGCTACCGTTCTTTCGGACGGCTGCCGCCGCAGACCTACGTTCGTCATCGGAAGCGACACTCGCGCTTCATCGGATATGCTTGGCGCTTCTCTCATTGCGGGACTTTGTTCCGTAGGAGCTGACGTCATTCAACTCGGTGTAGTGCCCACCCCCGCCGTTGCATATCTCGTAGGTATGTACAAGGCAGACGCGGGAGTTATGATATCCGCGTCACACAATCCCGCCGAATTCAACGGAATAAAGATATTCAGCGGAAACGGCTTCAAGCTCCCCGATATGCTTGAAGAAAAAATTGAGGATCTGATCCTCGACAGCAACAAGGTATACGCAAAGCCACTTGGAGGCGAGGTAGGTAAGGTTACTTACGCCAAAAACGCCGCGAGCGATTATATCAGACACATCAAAAGCACGGCGCATCTCAGCCTTAACGGAATGAAAATAGCCATAGACTGTGCTAACGGTTCTGCAAGTGCTACCGCTCCCACGTTATTCAAGGAGCTTGGCGCTGACGTTCATATTCTTTCGGATAAGCCCGACGGCGAAAACATAAACCGTGATTGCGGTTCTACCCATCTTGAAGCTTTGGCTGAATACGTTGTGAAAAACGGTCTTGAATGCGGTATTGCATTCGATGGAGACGCTGACAGATGTCTTTGTGTTGATGAGTGTGGCAACGTTATCGACGGTGATATGATAATGGCTATATGCGCGCTCGACCTCAAGAGTCGCGGCAAGCTCAACGGAAACACGGTCGTTGGAACTATTATGACAAACTTCGGCTTTGGCAAGTTCTGTGAGGAAAACGGACTGAGATTTATCGCAACCAAGGTTGGCGACAGATACGTTCTTGAGGAAATGCTCCTTGAGGATTATTCCTTCGGTGGAGAGCAGTCGGGACACGTTATTTTCCGCGATTTTGCAACGACGGGCGACGGACAGCTCACGGCAACTCAGCTTCTCGTTATGCTTAAGCAGAGCGGCAAAACTCTTTCCGAGCTTGCAAGCGTTATGACTCGTTACCCTCAGGTTATGGTCAATCTCAAAATATCCGCAGAGGGTAAAATAGCCTTCTATACGGATAAGGAAATATCTGAAAAGCTTGATGAAGCTAAGGCAACGCTTGGCAAAACGGGCAGAATAGTAGTTCGACCTTCTGGTACTGAGCCGCTCATTCGCGTAATGGTTGAAGGAAGCGATATAGCGCAAATACAAGCAATTGCGGACGACGTGGCAACCGTTATTAAAACGAGACTTGCTTCAAAATAAAATATTTAATTGTTCAAAATACGTTTAGCGCCAGACCGAACACGTTTCGGTTGACGAGGTATGGAGTTATCGAATTTTTCGGCGGATGCTCCATCGGCAGAGCTTACTGTCGCAGACGGTGGACAAATATGTGGGTAACCGCAAAACAAAATCACCTGAAAGCACGTTCATTTAAAATTGTATATTCTTATACAATAATGTTAAAGTTTTTGTATTATGTGTGGAATTATAGGTTACACGGGAAGCAAGAAAAGCGTTCCCATTCTTATTGAAGGACTTCGTACTCTTGAGTACAGAGGATATGATTCTGCGGGCGTTACTGTAGCGGAAGGCGGCTGTCTTTCTACGGTTAAGTCCAAAGGCAGACTTACCGATCTTGAAGGCAAGCTTAAAAGAAATGCTGAGCTTACGGGAAGCTGCGGAATAGGTCACACCCGTTGGGCAACTCACGGTGAGCCCTCAGACACAAACTCCCATCCTCACACAACGGATAATCTCGCTCTCGTTCACAACGGAATTATCGAGAACTACGCCGAAATAGAGGAAATGCTCAGAGGTGCGGGCTACGCCTTCGTTTCCGAGACCGATACAGAAAGAGCGGCAAAGCTGCTTGATATGCTCTTTGTTAAGAGCGGTGACCCGCTCGACGCCATTCGCAGAGCTACTAAGGTAATTCGCGGCTCTTATGCATTCGGAATTATTTTCAAGGGCTACGAGGACGTTATATACGCAGTAAGAAAAGACAGTCCCCTTATCGTCGCGCATAACGACGAGGGCGGCTTTATAGCATCGGATATCCCCGCTATTCTCAAGCACTCCACAAGCTATTACAGGCTTGATGAGGGCGTTATAGCTAAGATTTCCAAGAGCTCTCTTGAATTCTGTGATCTTTCACTTACGCCCGTTGAGCAAAAGCTTGAGACGATAGACTGGAATATTGAGCAAGCTCAGAAGGGTGGATATCCTCACTTTATGATAAAGGAAATTCACGAAGAACCCGAGGCTATAAGAAAGACGCTTGAGCCGAGAATAAAGGACGGCTTGCCCCATTTCGGAATTGATGCTCTTGACGGTGACCTTCTGTCGTCCTTCGACTCAATTCACATCGTAGCCTGCGGAACGGCTATGCACGCAGGACTCGTTGGAAAGGCTATCATAGAAAAGCTTGCGAGAGTTCCCGTGAACGTTGAAATTGCGAGTGAGTTCAGATACCGCGATCCGATACTTCGCAAGAACGACCTCGTTATACTTCTATCTCAATCGGGAGAAACCGCGGACACCCTTGCGGCGCTCCGTCATTCCAAGGCTTGCGGTGTTTACACCTTAGCTATCGTAAATGTTATCGGCTCGTCCGTTGCCCGCGAGGCAGACAGCGTGCTGTACACATGGGCAGGTCCTGAGATTGCCGTGGCAAGCACCAAGGCGTATAGCGTACAGTGTGCTCTTCTATATCTTCTGGCTATCAGAATGGCGCTCGCTAACCACAAGCTCGACGAGGCAAACGCTCGCCATATTTGCGATATGATGCTTCAAAAGATACCCTCTGCCGTTGAAAAAGCATTGACGCTGAGTGACAAGATTTACGACGTTGCTACTATGCTCGTAGCGGCTGAGCATCTATTCTATATAGGTAGAGATATCGACTATGCCCTCTCCGTTGAGGCGTCGCTTAAGCTTAAGGAGATATCCTACATTCACAGCGAGGCTTATGCGGCAGGCGAGCTTAAGCACGGAACGATATCGCTCATTACCGACGGTATTCCCGTTGTGGCTCTCACGACTGTTAGCAACGTATGTGAAAAGACGGTCAGCGGTATACGCGAGGTCAAGTCACGCGGCGCTTACGTAGTATCCGTTTGCGCTGAGTCTTTAGTTGGTAAATATGACATTCCCTGCGACGAGATGTTGGTCATTCCCGATATTGACGAAATACTTGCTCCGTTCCCTGCGGCAACCGTAATGCAGCTTCTTGCTTATCACGTATCCGCCCTCAAGGGTCTTGACGTAGATAAGCCGAGAAACCTTGCCAAATCGGTTACTGTTGAATAATTAAAAACATGCTGAGTCATTAATTAACTTTTGACTCAGCATATTTTTTATTAATAATAAATTATGATACAGCTATATTAAAAACCAAGTTGCTTGTTTATATACTTGACTTTTATCGAAATATAGTATATAATTATCTTAGTAAAAATATGAGGAGATTTTATGAAAAGAAACGAGCTTCTTGTAAAATATCTTGATGCATCTAACGGACATCATATCAGAATATACGAGTCCGTGCCCGAGTTTTCTCACCGCGATTTTTTTGAGCACAGACACTCAGATTTTGAGATATCCTATATTATCAGCGGCAACGGTATTTATAATCTGCGAGACGGACGGATAAATATTGAGCAGGGCGATGTGTTCGTCATAGGCACAAATCAAATACATTGTATTACGGAAAATTCCTACAGCACCAATCCTCTCGTTTTGCTCAACGTACAATTTGAGCCGAGAATGATATGGTCGCCGCTTTCAAATATGCTTCCGAAGGAATACATAAATCTCTTCAAGACGAAATGCGAGCGCGTATCACGCGATTGCAAGTCTTATCCTAAAATAGAAACGCTTATGCTCTCCATACTCCAAGAATGTAAAGAGCAAAAAACGGGATATCAGATAATGATAAAATCCTACCTTTGCGAAATAATCGCTCTGCTTATGAGAGAATTTCCCGAGGTCAGCGCGAGTGTTGGAGAAAAACGAGCTCAGGAGAGCCTTATCAGCATGGACAACGCCATGACGTATATAAACGAAAACCTTGGCAATCCGCTGTCGCTAAAGGAAATAGCGGATTTTTCGGGCTTTAGCCGTACATACTTCTCTTCTCTGTTTACTTCACTCAACGGTCTTACCCCGTGGGAATACATAACAATAAGAAGAATAGAAAAAAGCAAAGAGCTGTTATGCAACACCAATCTATCTGTACTTGAAATATCGGGAACGTGCGGCTATGAAAACCTATCAAATTTTAACAGAATGTTTCTGCGCGCCGTTGGAACGTCGCCTTCGCAATACAGAAAACGTCATAGCAAAGAAACCAAATCGTAATATAGTATCAGTTTTCCTTAACAAATGTGTGGTATAATGGCAACGCGTTTGGTATAATATCTTTAAGCGTATATCGCTGACTTTAATTAAGGTATGAAAGGAAACAAAACATGAACGGTAATTTCAACAAATGCTCGTCTCCCTCGGAGCTCAAGATTACAGACATCAGAGTTTGTAATATCAACGGAGCTCCTAAGCATTGTCCACTTATAAAAGTATACACCAACCAAGGTCTCATTGGATACGGAGAGGTACGCGACGCCTCCAGCGCAACGTACGCGCTTATGCTTAAAAGCAGACTTATAGGCGAAAATCCCTGCAACGTAGACAAGCTCTTTCGCCGCATCAAGCAGTTCGGCGGTCCTTCCCGTCAGGGTGGTGGCGTTTCAGGTCTTGAGATAGCGCTTTGGGACCTTGCAGGTAAGGCTTGGGGTGTTCCCCTCTGGCAGATGCTCGGTGGTAAGTTCCACGACAAGATACGCGTTTACGGGGACACCGACGTTGACGGCAAGCACACAGGGACGGATATGGGTAAGGCAATACAGAAAAGAATAGATATGGGCTTTACCATAGTAAAGATGGATCTCGGAATTGAGCTTCTTTACGACGAGCCGGGAACACTCTGCGCTCCTCTCGGTATGATTGAAAATATACAAAAGTATTCCGCAAAGGCTATTCAGCATCAGAGTGGCTCTATTGACAGAAGCTTGATGATGGGTAAGAACTACGAGATATTCACCATTCCGCACTACGCTACGGGTATTCATATAACGGAAAAGGGCATGGATATGCTTGAGGACTAC
Organism: Clostridia bacterium; assembly: GCA_017461745.1. GTDB lineage: Bacteria > Bacillota > Clostridia > Oscillospirales > CAG-272 > HGM12713. Next base: position 6,271 of record JAFTXE010000121.1, read on the forward strand.
GTAAAGCAGGTTCGTGACGTAGTCGGATATGAAATTCCTCTTGCTATCGACCACTTTGGTCACGTTTCGATGGAGGACTGCATCAAATTCTGTAAGCGCCTTGAAAAGTATAATATCGCATGGGTTGAGGATATTCAGCCTTGGCATCTTACGGGGCATTACGAAAGGATAGCCAATGCTTGTAACGTTCCTTTGGCTACGGGTGAGGATATTTATCTTGCAAAGAATTTCCGTCCTCTCATGGAGAGTCGCGGAGTATCTATCGTCCACCCCGACCTTCTCTCTATCGGAGGTGCGCTTGAGACGAAGAAGCTTGGAGATATGTGCGAAGAATACGGCATAGGTATGGCTATCCATATGGCTGAAAGCCCCATTGCTTGTATGGCGGCTATACACACGGCGGCAGCTATTCAGAACGTTTTAGCGGTAGAATTCCACTCAGTTGATATTCCTTGGTGGAACGACCTTGCAAACGGAATTGCCAACCCGCTCTTTAAGGACGGCTTCGTTGAAGTTCCCAACACTCCCGGTATTGGAATCGAATCACTTAATGAGGAGCTTATAGCAGAGCACATTCACGAAAATTATCCAGGTCAGTGGGAGCCCACAGACCAGTGGAATAACGAATGGGCTAACGACAGAGAATGGTCATGATAAGTATGAAAAAGAAAGTATTGGTAACAGGTTCTACACAAGGTATAGGCAAGGAAATCGCAGCTCAATTTGTTAAAGCAGGCTACGACGTAATAGTACACTGCTCTGCTGATATAGATAAAGCTAACACCATAAAGGACGAGATAGGAGCATACAGCGCCGTAACCGCTGACTTATCAAAGCTTGACGAGGTAAAAGCGCTATACGGCAAAACGGGTCCCGTTGATTGCTTGATACTCAACGCAAGTGTTCAGTATAAGCAGCATTGGACGGAGATAACCGAGGCTGCAATCGACAATCAATTCACCGTAAATTTCAAGAGCACGCTTTTGCTTATTCAGGATTACTATCCCTCAATGAAGCAAAATGGCTTTGGAAGAATAGTTACCATAGGAAGTGTAAATCAATACCGCCAGCATCCCGAGCTTTCCATGTACGCGGCAACAAAGTGCGCAGTCATGAGCATGGTCAAGAACATTGCCAAGCAGGTAGCTCCCTTTGGCGTCACTGTCAACAACGTTGCCCCCGGAGCTATCGCGACTCCGAGGAACGCGGCGATATACAATGACGACGAAAAGAGGCGTCAGGTTGAGGCAGCTATTCCTATGGGACGCTTCGGCACGCCAACAGACTGCGCGGGCGCGGTTCTCATGCTCTGCTCTCCCGAGGGTAGCTATATCACGGGCGCTGATATAATCATTGACGGCGGAATGCGTTTATAATTTATGCGGAAAGGAATAATAAAATGAGATTTAACAATAGAGAAGATATAATTGCTCTTACTCCCGAATGGAAGGGAGAGCGTTTCCCCGACGGTCGTCCCCGTGTTCCCGATAAGTATCTTGAGGCAATGAGAAAAATGACCCTAGAGGAGCTTTGGAAGCCTATTTTCCTCAAGGGCTACATAAGTCAGTTTGAGGGCGACCTTAAGACGCTTCACGACGACGGCAGAAAGCTTATCGGTCGTGCCGTTACCTGTTCCTTCGTTCCAACTCGCCCCGACTTACACGAGGTTGCGTTTGCTCAGGGCGCGGCTGAAGGAAGAAAGGGTAACTACAATCAGTGGGTCATCGACTCGCTCGTTGGCGGTGACGTTGTAGTCGCAGATATGTACGACAAAATATTTAAGGGTACGTTCCTTGGCGGTAACTTGACCAAAGCTATAAAAACCCGCACGGGCAATGGCGGCGCTGTCGTTTGGGGCGGTATTCGCGACGTTGAGCAAATGGTCACTCACGACGGCATTCAGGTATATTACCGCGGTATAGACCCCACTCCAATCCGTGAGTTCATCATGAAGGACTTCAACGGAATTACGCGTATAGGTAAAGCTACCGTTCTCCCGGGTGACATAGTATTTGGAGCAGGCGGCGGAGTTCTGTTTATTCCCGCGCACCTCGTTCCCGAGGTCGTTGACGGAGCGGCAAAAACTCACGTCAAGGACGATTTCGGATTTGAGATGATAGGTCAGGGTAAGTTCACCACAGCGCAGATAGATAGAGCAACGTGGACAGAGGAAATGCTTGATATGCTTATGGATTGGATAAAGAACGACCCGAGAGGCGAGGAATACCGCGACCTTGATTGGTCAGAGGAATACGATCTTGCCCGCAACGGTGACCCCAACGATACCCAGACTGCGCTTTAACTAAGGTTTTAATTTAAAAAGCAGAAACCACGTCAACCGACGTGGTTTCTTTAGTATATATTATCCTCTTCCTCTGAGGTGATTGACGAACTGCTGAGCGGTTCTGCCCGAAATACCGCCGTTTCTAAGCTCCCAACGATGAGCTTCCATTAAAATCTCGTCATCGGGAAGGCTGACACCGCCGCGCTTGGCAAGCTCAAGAACTATCTTATCAAACTCGTCTCTTGACGGCTTCATATATCCGATAGAAAGACCGAAGCGGTTTACGAGTGAGAGCTTTTCCTCTATAGTTTCCGAGCGGTGAATATCACCGTTTATCTCTGAATCGGTTCTGTCCTTCCATGTCTCCCTGATGAGATGACGGCGGTTTGAGGTAGCGTATATCAGCACGTTATCGGGCTTAGTCTCAACTCCACCCTCAATAATTGCCTTAAGATATTTATATTCTATCTCCTGCTCCTCAAAGGACAGGTCGTCCATGTATATAATAAATCTGTAATTTCTGTTCTTTATTTCCGAAATAATACGTGAGAGATAGCGGAACTGATGCTTATATATTTCAATCATACGCAGACCACTGTCATAATATTTATTGACGATAGCCTTGATACTCGTGGATTTACCCGTACCGCTGTCTCCGTACAGAAGCACGTTATTAGCGCCCTTGCCGTTGACAAAAGCCTCGGTGTTCTCTATAAGCATTTTCTTTTGAAGCTCGTATCCAACGAGGTCGTCGAGGCTGACGGGCTCCATATTTGAAATAGGACGCATGGAAACACCTGACGTCTCATCTCCTTCAAGTCTGAAAGCTTTGTTGAGTCCGTACATACCTACTCCGTACATACGGTAGAACTCGGTGACTACGTCGAAAACCTCATATCCGTCCTTAGCCGCTTCAATCTGCTTTGAGAGCGCACGTACTTTTTCGCTGACGTTCTTATTATATATTTGCTCACGCTTGGAAATAGCGTGGTAATCGGAAAGCACGGAAAAGCAGTTGATGCCAAGCTCCTGTTCTATTTTTGAAAAGTCAAAATCAAACAGATTTTTGAATACGCAAAAATCGTTTATCGCAAAGGTATTTACCGTCCCTTCCTGCTTACCTGCCTTTTCATAGGTAAGGCTGAAGGGATTTTCGTCCGTTATCATGAGATAAGTGAGATAATTGTGCCAAAGGTCGTTATCAAAACCGTATCGCGTGGCAACGTCAAGCAAGCGTCTTACCTGAGCATATATTTCGGAGCGAGCGTCCTCGGGGGACAAAAGCTTTTTATCAAAACGGTAAAATATGCTACCAAGTGAGGAAAGGATATTGTCCTTATTTGCATCTGTGTAAATTATGAGCTTTGAAATCTCTCTGTACATTTTTAGTCTCCTATGTAAAAATACAAAGATATTATACACCTAAAGAAATAAAAAGTCAATATCGTATGAATATTTTACACATCTGTTTTTATAAAGGGTTTGTGCTGAAACGTCCGTCGAGTCTCACAAAAGAAAGGTGCTGTCCTTAAATCAAGAACAGCACCTTTCAGCTATCAGATATTTTTATTCAAGCTTTTGAAGATATAAGAAATCAATACAAATTTACTTAACGACGATATTAACTATCTTATTAGGAACAGATATCTCCTTGACCACGGTCTTACCCTCAATAGCGGCAGCAACTCTTTCGTCTGCCTTAGCCATAGCTATTGCTTCATCCTTGGGACAATTCATGGGAAGCATTACCGTTGCCTTAAGCTTTCCGTTGACCTGTACGGCTATCTCAACCATATCGTCAGCGGTCTTGCTTTCGTCGTACTCAGGCCAAGGCTCAAAGGCTATGGTATTATCGTGTCCGAGCAATGACCACATTTCCTCACAAATATGAGGACAGATGCAGGACAACATCTTTATAAGTCCCTCGGCATACGCCTTGGGGCACTTGCCTTCCTTATAAACGGCGTTTACAAATATCATCATCTGCGATATTGCCGTATTAAAGGCAAGCTTTTCAAAGTCCTCGGTTATCTTCTTAACGCTCTTGTGGTATACCTTTTCGAGCTCCTTGACCTCGCCGTCAACTATATTCTCAGGCTCAGTGAAGAACGACCACACGCGGTTGAGGAACTTTCTCGCTCCGTCAACGCCTTGATTGCTCCAAGGCTTAGATACCTCAAGCGGTCCCATGAACATCTCGTAAAGTCTGAGGGTATCCGCTCCGTAGTCACGGACGACGTCGCTGGGATTTACCACGAATTCGGGATAGCGCTTACCCATCTTTATGCCGTTAGAGCCAAGTATCATACCTTGGTGCACAAGCTTCTTAAAGGGCTCTTTTGTAGGAGCAAGACCCTTATTATAAAGGTATCTGTTCCATATTCTCGAATACATAAGGTGACCGACTGCGTGCTCGGGACCGCCTATATAGAGGTCTACGGGCATCCAATGCTCAAGAAGCTTTTGGTTTGCGAATTCGTCCTTATTGTTTGGGTCGATATAACGAAGGAAATACCAGCTTGAGCCTGCTGAACCGGGCATGGTAGAGGTCTCTCTGACACCCTTGACGCCGTTATTGTCGTAAGCCTTCCATTCGGTAGCGTTCTCAAGAGGCGCTTTGCCGTTTACACCCTTATAGTTTTCAAGCTCGGGAAGCACGAGCGGCAGCTCGCTGTCGTCAAGCACGTGAATATCTCCGTTTTCACAGTGTACTACTGGAACGGGCTCGCCCCAATAGCGCTGTCTTGCGAATATCCACTCTCTGAAATGGTAGTTGACGGTTCTCTTTGCAACTCCCATTTTTTCAAGCTTAGAGGTAATAGCCTCCTTAGCTTCCTCAACGGTAAGACCCGTGAACTCCTCGGAGTTTACAAGTCTGTAGCCCTTGCCGAGATACTCGCCCTTTTCAAACGCCTTTTCGGTTACGTCAACGTGTCCGAGTTTCTCGTCTCCATCGATGACCTGAAGCATATCAATATTATGAGCTATAGCGTATTCAAAGTCACGCTGGTCGTGAGAAGGAACTGCCATAACCGCGCCCGTTCCGTAATTTGCAAGCACGAAATCACCGATAAACATTCTGACTTCTCTGCCGTTTACGGGGTTGATACAGGTAACGCCCTTAAGCTCACAGCCCGATTTCGTTTTATTAAGCTCGGTTCTGTCCATATCGTTCTTCTTAAGAGTTTCGTCGATATAAGCTTGAACCTCAGCCTTATTCTCAATTCTCGGCATGAGCTGCTTTACTATCTCTCCGTCGGGAGCGAGCACCATGAAGGTAATACCATAAATGGTCTCAATGCAAGTGGTGAATATTGAGAATTCACCGCCGCCGACTATCTGGAATTTAACCTCAACGCCCGTTGATTTGCCTATCCAGTTTTTCTGCATAAGCTTGGTTGACTCGGGCCAATCTATCTCCTCAAGTCCCTCGAGAAGCTCTTCAGCAAACGCGGGCTGATTGATGACCCACTGCTTCATGTTCTTTCTTACAACGGGATATCCGCCTCTTTCCGATTTGCCGTCAATGACCTCGTCGTTGGAAAGCACCGTTCCAAGCTCCTCACACCAGTTGACAGGCATATCAATATACTGAGCGTAACCGTCAAGATAGAGCTGCTTGAATATCCACTGAGTCCACTTGTAGAAGTCGGGGTCACTCGTGGCAATCATCTTGCTCCAATCGTAATCAAAGCCAAGCTCGCGAAGCTGCTTTGAGAAGGTCTTTATGTTCTCCTGCGTAAAGCCGTTGGGATGGTTACCCGTGTTTACGGCATACTGCTCAGCGGGGAGACCGAATGAGTCATATCCCATAGGGTGAAGGACGTTATATCCTTGCATTCTTTTCATTCTTGATACGATATCCGTAGCCGTATAGCCTTCGGGGTGACCTGCGTGAAGACCTACGCCCGACGGATACGGGAACATATCGAGTACGTAATATTTAGGCTTGGAAAAATCCCAGACGTCAGTCTTAAATGTCTGATTCTTTTCCCAATACTCCTGCCATTTCTTTTCAATTTCGCTGTGATTATACTTCATGTCTATGTCCTTCTTAAATTTATTAATCTGCGTAAAGCTTGTCCAGATTGTAGAATTCTCTTGCCTCGCGGCTGAAAATATGAACTATTACGTTGCTGTAGTCAAGCAACATCCACGTATTGTTGTCTCTGCCCTCAACACCGTAAGGCTCAACGCCTCTCTCTCCTATACGGAACTCAACCTCGCCCGCAAGCGCCTTTATCTGCGTGCTTGAATTACCCGTACAGAGAACGAAATACTCGGAAATAACCGTCTTGTCCTCTACGCGCAAAACCTTGATATCGCGTCCCTTCTTGGAATCCAACACGTCCGCGATAGCTTCCGCTAAGGTCTTTGCGTCCGCAGGGTCGAGCGGAGTTAAAATTTTTTCTGTGTTTTGAATATTATCCATGCTTTTTTCCTTTATTATAAATTCATTACCTTACATTGTAATGCAAAATTGCCGATTTGTCAAGTGATTTTTCGTTTTTCTTTGGGACGCGTCTTACTTTTTTCTTTCGCGAAAGAAAAAAGTAAGCAAAAAAGAAAGCAAAGCAGAGTTATTTAACTGACAACTCCAAGTTCTCAGCTACCTCTTTTATTGGAATTACAGAATACTCCATATTTGAAAAATAGATATCACGGAAGCTATTATAGCGTGTATTGAGGAATATCTGCTCACTGTCAAATTCCTTTCGTCTGCCGAAATATTCCTCCATAATTTCCGCCGTAGGCTCAGCCGAGAGAACGTAGTAGCTCGCGCCGCTTGACTCTGCCGTAGCTTCTTTGCCAGGCAAGGTAAGAAGCGCTATTGAGTCGGCTTTCATACCGAGCGCCTTAACTCCCATGGACATCATGTCGCTTATTGAAAGGTCGGTCTCAACGCCCTCTGCCGCCGCACAAAGCTTTGCAGCCATAACGGGAGAAAATTCGTCCGCAAGCTTTGAAAACAACGCTGCCATAAACAGCTTTTGCGCGTCTATTCTGCCGAGATCTCCGTTAGCGTATCCCGAACGAAATCTTATAAACTGCCGAGCAGTCTCTCCGTCAAGATGGGCTGCTCCTTTTTTTAAGTTTATATAAAGCCCCTGCTCCGCGTCACTGTAACGCATATCACAAGGAAGCTCTATATCAACGCCGCCTATAGCGTCCACGAGAGCACCGAGAGTACGCAGATTTATACACACGTAGTGGTGAATATCAATTCCAAACGCGCCGCTGAGAAATTCTGCCGTCCGAGCCGCTCCACCCAAGGAAGCATACGCTCCGTTGAGCTTTTTATAGCTTGCGTCGGTATATGCGGCGTAGGTATCGCGCGGTATCTGAGCAACGGTTGCTCTTCCTCTTTCGACATCAAGATTCACAAGCATTATAACGTCGCAAAGTCCCGCCTCATCATCCGTTCCAAGAAAAAGAATATTATAAAATTCTTCCGCGTCCACTTGGGTCTCCACTACCGCTCTATCTCTGTAAACTATCTTCGTCTCGCCCCTGTTTCTGCTTGAAAGCACGACGCTGACGAGCAACGCTCCCGCAAGTAAGATAAACGCTGACGAAAACAGTATTTTTATGATTTTTGATTTTTCCTTCATTTACAAGCCTCACAGTTCTCATATTCATATTAATTTGAATATGTAACCGCAAGACTTTCGGAAATCAATTTTTGCGCTCTGCCAATTCCTCTCTTACGAGCTGATTTCTCGCCTCAATAGTATCTCGGCTGACGGGAAGCCCGTCATAAAGCAGTCCTTCAATGGTCATGTCGTAGGACGTAATGAGAGTGCGTCTGAGGTGAATTGCCTTAGCGCTTTCGTCAAGCGTTTCGGGCTTTACGTCAAAGAAAATTTCCCTGAGCTTGACGCAGTCCTCAAAGGTTCTCGACATATCTATGTAGTCCGCAAGATATATGAGCTTTTCGGTGAGCGTCATGTTTTCTCTACCCGTGGTATGCCAGCGCACGCAGCTGATTATCTCATCGGTAGCAAACTCGCCGTACTCCTCGGGAATAAGCGCCGCGGCGGTTCTTGCGTGCAAGGTTTTAGGTGCGAACACCGCATCCGCATCAAGTGGAATATCGCGCTCAGCGCATATTTTGAGCTGATAGTCGGGAGAATATTCCTTAGTTATATCATGAAGAAGCGCCGCCGCTCTCAGCTCGTTTATTTTATCGGGGGCGTATATCTCCCCAAGCCTTGCCGCCATTTTTTCGACCTCTGCCGTATGGCGAAATCTCTTTGGCGACATTCTTGTACTGACGCTCTCTCTGAGCGTATCAAGCATTTTTTCGGTTATCATAAATACCCTTCCGAATTTATTCTCTCTTACAGATGATTATTTATACAATCCATTTTCTGCGATAAATTTTGCGACGCCCTCGGGCACGAGTCCCGAAATATCTCTACCCTGCTTTACGGCGTTACGTATCTGCGTTGAGGATATCTCAATAGGCTCGGTAATTATTTTTCTGAACATTACGCCGTATTTTTGGTAATATTCTCCAATCTTCGCAACTACGCGATTTCCGATAAGCGCGTCGTTTTCACGTCTGACATACACGGGATAGCACATTTTCAATATATCCTCAAAGCGATACCAAGTATCAAACGTCAGCACCATATCCGTTCCGCACATAAGAAAAAGTCTCGTATCGGGGCGTTGTAGCTCCTTCAAGGTATCGTAGGTATAGCTCTTTCCGCCTCTGAGTATTTCACAGTCGGATATAACGACGCCGTCAACGTCCTCAAAAGCAAGCTCACACATACGCAGACGGTACAGCGGAGAATCCGACTCGTCTATCTGCTTATGAGGCGGCAGATATGTTGGGATTATAAATAGATAATCAAGCTTCATCTGCTCCATAAAAGCCTTTGCCGCTTTTACGTGACCGTTGTGTATCGGTGCGAACGTACCACCGTATATGCCTACTCTCGTATGGTCAAATCCATTCATAGCTTAAGCTCTATTCTTTTATTATTTACCGATTCGCGATAAAGAATTATCTTTCTGCCAACGACACCGACAACGTCAGCGCCCGTGGCGTCAGCCAATTCGTTTGCTACTTCCTTTGGTGTTCCCATGCAGTTTTCAAGCACTGTAAGCTTTATAAGCTCTCTTGCTTCAAGGGCATCGGAAATGGTCTTTATAAGATTTTCGGCAATACCGCCCTTGCCTATCTGCATAATAGCGCTCTCGCCGTTAGCAAGTCCGCGGAGATATGCTCTTTGCTTTGATGTTAACATTTTTACCTCGTTATATTTTTATATTTCTGCACATACTGCATATGCTTTAAAATTATGATTTGTAGGGGAGATGCGGGGACGCGGGGGACGCGTTGTCGCTTTTCGAGAAAAACTTCGCTACGCTTCGTAACAAAAGCTTTCCTTGCAGGGTTGTAGCCCAACTAAGCTTATTCTTAAAATTATACGTATGTAATCGGGCTACAACCCTGCAAGGAAGTTTTTTGCCAAGCTTTTTTTCAAAAAAGCGGAAATCGCGTCCTCCGCGTCCCCG
>JAFTXE010000122.1 GCA_017461745.1 Clostridia bacterium
ACCAAGACGAATGTGGATCTCGATGGTCTCATCGAACTTTGCCTTAGAAGTCTGGCAAACGAGTGCGAGAGCCTCGGAGGGATCATATGCTTTGCTCTTTTCAATCAGCTTTACGCTGTCAGTATATTTCTTTCCCATTTTTGTCTTCCCTCCTTAGTCCTCTACTACAACGCCCATGCTGCGAGCGGTTCCTGCAACCATGCTCATTGCAGACTCAACGTTTGCTGCGTTGAGGTCGGGCATCTTGATTTCAGCAATCTTTCTTACCTGCTCCTTGGTAAGCTTTGCAACCTTAGTCTTGTTAGGCTTTGCGGAGCCGGACTCGATCTTTGCTTCCTTCTTGATAAGAACGGCAGCGGGAGGAGTCTTGGTAATAAACGTGAAGGAACGGTCTGCGTATACCGTAATAACTACGGGAATGATAAGACCCATATCATTCTTTGTTCTTTCGTTGAATTCCTTAGTAAATACGGGAATTGCAACACCGTACTGACCGAGAGCCGGTCCTACGGGAGGCTGCGGAGTTGCCTTACCTGCGGGCAATTGCAGCTTGATATAACCCATAACTTTCTTTGCCATAATTAAAATACCTCCAAATGTGGTAAATATTCGGGAGAATTAAGTAAGAATTTTCTCCCTCCCACGTTCGACCTTTCAGTCAAATTAAGCCAGCTTTACGCTTGTCGCGTCAAGCTCAACAGGCATATCACGGTTACCTCTCTTAATAAGCACCGTAATTTTCTTCAAATCGTCGGATATGGACTGAACAACGCCCTTATATCCCTCAAACAATCCGTCTGTCACCGTGACCTCGTCTCCAACCTTAACGGCAAGCTCAACGCGTGTCGTCTCGATATGAAGCTGCTCGACCTCGGTATCCGTCAGCGGAGTGGGACGCGAGCCGGGACCAACGAATCCCGTAAATCCCGTAATGGACTTAACTGCGTGCCAGCTTTCGTCCGTCATAACCATTTTGATAAACACGTAGCTCGGAAAAACCTTCAGCTCCACTTCCTTTTCTTTATCGCCGTTCTTTTCTATAACGGTTTCAACGGGAATGCGGATATCGAAGATAAGATCCTCAAGTCCACGGTTTTCAACGATTTTCTCAAGGCTTGCCTTAACCTTGTTTTCATAGCCCGAATAAGTATGCGCCACGTACCATCTTGGGCCAACGTTCATCTCATTGATATCACTCATGTCAGAACCTCTTAAGACTATTAAGAATTGAAGAGTTCAGCAAGGGCTTGAATTCCTCCGGAAAATGCATAGTCAAGGATACCGATGATTATCGCGCAGATAATCACCACCACCAGAACAACGCCGGTGTTCTTGAGAACCTGCTTCCATGAGGGCCAAACGATTTTCTTCGTCTCGCTCTTGAATCCGCGCCAAGCTTCCTTTATTCTACCCTTTTTCTTTTCTTTAACGGGCTTCTGAGGCTTGTCTTCGGTCTGGGCTACCTTCTTTTCCTTTTCTGCCATAATACTCTCCTTCCCCAATTACTTGGACTCTTTGTGAAGAGTGTGCTTGCGGCAGAACCTGCAATACTTCTTAAGCTCAAGTCTGTCAGGATCGTTCTTTTTGTTTTTCTTTGTGTCATAGTTTCTCTGCTTGCACTCAGTGCATACCAGAGTAATCTTGACTCTTGCGTCATTAGCCATTTTGCGGCACCTCCCATTTAAATTTATTTGACCGACCGAATATCCTATAAGATATCAGCCTGTCCGTGTACCTCCCTCACGGAGCAGTCCGCGCGCGGTTTTGGCGCTTTCACGCACGAAAAAAAGCCTACTCGCAGAGGTAATACCAATTATACCACTAAAGTAAGCTTTTGTCAATAGCTTTTTAAAATATTTTTTGATAAGAAAATTTAACACGTAAATTATGATTTATCGGGGGGATGCGAGGGGTGCGAGGGATGCGAGGACGCGATTTCCGCTTTTTTGAAAAAAAGCTTGGCAAAAAACTTCCTTGCTGGGCTGTAGCCCAATTAAGCTATTCTTGGAATTATATATATCTAATCGGGCTACAGCCCAGCAAGAAAGCTTTTGCGGAGCTTTTCTCGAAAAGCGACAACGCGTCCCCGCGTCCCCCGCGTCCCCATATCCCCGATAAATCACTATTTGATTTGTCTTACAACAAATAAGAAGCAGGCTCAACCTTTAGCCAGCCTGCTCCTTAAGCGTTTTAATAAATCTTAATTATTCCTCGTCAAGAGCGCGGATATCTTCCTCGCTGATAAGACATTCAAACTTTTCTCCACAAGCGGGGCAAGCAAGCTCCTCGGGGTCGATGCTCTCATCAAAGCATATAGTCTCTCCGCAAGAGGGACATTCAACCTCAAAATACTCGTCGTCCGCAAGCTCGCAATCCTCGTCGCAGCACTCGCAATTACCGTCGCACTCGTAATCATCCTCGTAGTCGTCGTAATCGTCGCTGTCGCAGAGAATCTCCTCAACTTCGCCGAGATCCTTGTCGAGCTCCTCGATATAATCTCTGAGATCGCAAACCTCCTCTTCAAGCTCCTCAATAGCCACAGCCATGTTGGAAACAAGCTCGCACAGAGCGGCAATTACCTTGCCCTCCTTGGAGGTCTTGTCTATCTCCATACCGTCGCAAAGACCCTTGATATAAGACGCTCTTTCGTTAAGTGTCATATCACACATAGCGCACCTCTTATGCTCTGGAGAGATACTCACCCGTTCTGGTGTCTATCTTAAGAACGTCTCCCTCGTTGATGAACAACGGAACCTTGATAACGGCACCCGTCTCAAGAGTTGCGGGCTTCAAGGTATTGGTTGCGGTGTTACCAGCAAAGCCGGGATCTGTCTGAGTAACCTCAAGCTCTACGAACGTGGGAGGCTCAACGCCGAATACGTTACCCTTATAGGATACTATTCTGCACATCATCTCTTCCTTAACGAACTTGAAGTTATCGGGAAGCTTATCGCTGTTAAGAGGCAGCATATCGAAGGTTTCCATATCCATGAAGTAGTAAAGGTCACCGTCGTTATACGAATACTGCATTTCCTTTCTCTCAATATAAGCGTTCTCAAACTTATCCGTGGGGCTGAACGTTCTTTCAATAACAGAACCCGTGATAACGTTCTTGATCTTTGTGCGGACAAAAGCCGCTCCCTTACCGGGCTTTACGTGCTGAAATTCGATTACCTGATAAACGCTTCCGTCCATATCAAAAGTAATACCGTTTTTGAAATCGCCTGCTACTACCATTTTGCAGTCCTCCATTAAAAAAATTTGTCTTTTTTATCTTCGCGTACTTATACGCACACTAAATTCATTTTATTATACACCATTTTCAAGAAAATTTCAAGAGTTTTTTTGCATTTTTTGAAATTTTTCATATATTTAGGCTGAAGATATCGTTTTTGGGTCAGAAAATTATGATTTATCGAGGGGACGCGGGGGATGCGAGGGACGCGAGGGGACGCGTTGTCGCTTTTCGAGAAAAGCTCCGCAAAAGCTTTCTTGCATGGTGGTAGCCCGACTAATCTATTTCGGAACTATGCTGAAATTGTCGGGCTACCACCATGCAAGGAAGTTTTTTGCCAAGCTTTTTTTCAAAAAAGCGGAAAACGCGTCTCCCCGCATCCCCCGCATCCCCTCGACAAATCATAATTTATGACCAAAAAAACAATATTCACCTTAAAAATGTCCTTAAAAACGTTGATTATTTAAAAAATATTGTACGGAATTACTCAAAATCGCAAAAGTCCGTTGACAAGAGGCAGAAAATGGCTTATAATATATATTGATGTATTATGCTTTAGGAAGGATAATTATTATGATCAAAAGCATGACTGCCTTCGGGCGAGCAAGAAACACGGTTGGCGGTAAGGATATTACCGTTGAGATAAAGTCGGTAAACAACAGATTTTTCGACTGCTCCGTTAAGCTTCCCCGCGCCTTTTCTTTTTTAGAGGAAAAGATAAAGCCGTATCTTCAATCCAAATCCGTAGCTCGCGGTAAGGTCGACGTCTTTATCGGTATCGATATCGTAGACACCCCCGACGTATGTATTTCCATCGACGAGGGCTATTCCGCCGCTTACGTTTCCGCTCTGCGCGCACTCGGAGAGAAATTCGCGCTCAAGGACGACATCAGCGTTATGAGCGTTGCGAGAGCAGGTGACGTTTTCGTCATAAAAAAATCCGAGGAGGATACCGAAAAGGATTGGGCTGACCTCAGAGTAGTTCTCGACGAGGCTATAGAAAAATTCCTTGCGGCAAGAGAGCGTGAGGGTGAAAATATTTGCCGAGATCTGCGCGGCAAGGTTGACAGCATACGTCAAAAGGTAAACGAGATAGAGGCTCTTTCCCTTTCCGATACGCAAAGCTACCGTGAAAAACTCGAAGCTAAGCTTCGCGAGATGCTCTCCGACAACAGAATAGTTTTCGACGAAAACAGAATACTCACGGAATGTGCTATTTTCGCAGACAAGATAGCTATTGACGAGGAGCTTGTAAGACTTCGTTCGCACTTCGAGGGCTTTGAGGATATTCTCAGCTCGGGCGAGCCTGCGGGACGCAAGCTTGACTTCCTCGTTCAAGAGATAAACCGCGAAACCAATACCATCGGCTCTAAATGTCAGAACGCTTCAATTGCGAGACTCGTCGTTGACATAAAGTGCGAAATAGAAAAGATACGCGAGCAAATTCAAAACATAGAATAACCGAAAGGCAAGGAAATGGCAATGAAATTCATTAACATCGGCTTCGGAAATATGGTTGCGGCAGAAAGGATAGTCACAATAGTCAGTCCCGATTCCGCTCCCGTAAAGAGACTCGTTCAGGACGCAAAGGACAGCGGAAGGGTCATCGACGTATCCTGCGGACGCAGAACTCGCGCGGTAATAATCACGGACAGCGAGCACGTCATTCTCTCCGCAATTCAATCCGAAACAATCGCAAACCGTCTTGACAACACCGACGTTGAGGACGAGATAGAGGAATAATTTATGAAAAAAGGACTAATGCTTGTAATTTCAGGACCTGCGGGAAGCGGAAAGGGTACGGTAAACGCCCATCTTTTTAAAACCGGTGATTTCGTTTATTCCGTCTCCGCAACCACTCGCGCGCCAAGACCCGCTGAGGTTGACGGCGTAAACTATCACTTTATTTCCAAAGAGGATTTTCTTTCAAGAATAGAGCACGGCGATATGCTTGAATACACCGAATACTGCGGTAACTTTTACGGCACACCGCTCAAGGAAGCCGAGGAGGTTTTGGCTTCAGGCAAAAATCTCATACTTGAGATCGAGGTAGAAGGCGCGGAGAACGTAAAGAAAAAATATCCCGACGCAGTGCTCGTATTACTGCTCCCCCCCTCTTACGCAGTTCAGGAGCAAAGACTCCGCGGCAGAGGAACGGAGACTGAGGAGAAGATAACCGAACGCTTGGCAAGAGCCAAGGAGGAGATAGCTCACGCAAGCTCCTACGATTACGTCGTTTACAACTACGACGGCAAGGACGCCGAGGCGGCAGAGCAGATACTCGCAATAGTCAGCGCTGAGAAATGCTCGCTCGCGAGAAACACAAGCGTCGCTGAGGATTATCTCAAAGTATAAAACAAATTTAAGTCAAATCAAACTACACATATAAATAATTTCATTTCTAAGGAGAAAAAAATATGCTTTACCCTACTATTGACCAGCTTACAAAGGACGAATTCAACAGATACGAGCTTGCTCTTGCCGCCGCAAAGTGTGCGCGTATGCTCACCGACGAGTACGTTCAGCACAAGGAAAACGCCGAGAAGTCCTCTACGGGCAACAAAGAGGCTGACCGTAACATTATGAATGCCATCAACAAAGAATACCGCGAGGAAAAGGCGGTAAAGAACGCTATCACCAAGATACACAACGGTACCTTCAAGATAGTCAGAACCGAGGAAGCGGCTTATGAAGCAGCTGAAGCTCCCATTGCTGACGAGGAGACCGCAAACTAAAGCATTCTGATTGGAGGGACTATGTCCGCATACGCATCGGTATATCTTATCGACGCCCCATTTTGCCTCGATAACGCTTTTGATTATTATATTCCGCCACATCTCCGCCGTGATATTCTCTGCGGAGATTTTGTCACTGTTCCCTTCGGGACGGCAAACAGAAAAAAAATAGCTCTCGTTGTCGCTCTTAAGGAAGATGCGGACAGCAAGACGATAGACTACAAGCCGATTATCGACGTATGCAACAAAACCATGTCCTTGAACGAGGAAATGATGAAGCTCTGCTTCTTTCTCAAGGAGCAGACGCTCTGCACCGTGGGCGACGCAGTAAAGGCTATCGTTCCCACGTCTGCCTTCTCAAAAATGGAAGAGGTATATTTCCCCGTCGGTACTCAAGAGTCATCCGAGGCGCTTGACTGCGCCACCGAGCTTATCTATGAGCACATCTGCAAGAAAAACGGCACTTCTCTGTCCTATCTCAAATCCAAATACGGACCTGCCGCAGAGCCTGCGATAAAGAAGCTTTTACAGCAAAAGCTCATAAAAAAGGACTTCGTTGTAAAAAGCGTGGCGGCAAAGGTAGCTCAATTTTATTCTCTGAATATTACCGCCGAGCGCGTGTCTGACATTACCGAAGGCAAAGACGAGCTACGCTTGCGCTCGCAGAAGCACGCCGACATTTTGAAATATCTTTGCTCCGTGGGTACGGAAGCCGAGGAAAAGCAATTGCTTTCCGATTGCTCAGCTACCAAGGCTCAGCTGACTTCTCTTATGGAAAAAGGCTTGATAAGCTGTAGAACGCAGGAGATAGACAGAGGCTTGGAGCTGATAAGCTACGGACAAAATAAAAAACAAATAACACTGAACGACGAACAAGCCGACGCATACGCAAGGCTCTGTGAGCTTTGCGATTCGGGAGAGCCGCACGGTGTTCTGCTCCACGGAGTTACGGGGAGCGGTAAAACGAGTGTCATGATGAAGACGATTGACCACGTTCTGTCCTTGGGCAAGGGTGTTATAGTCCTTCTGCCCGAGATAGCGCTGACGCCGCAGTCACTTGAGATATTCTGCTCAAGATACGGCGAACGCGTTGCGGTCATTCATTCGGGACTTTCCCTTGGTGAGCGCTTTGACACGTTCAGACGAATAAAAAGAGGCGATGCCGACGTCATTATAGGGACGCGCTCCGCCGTCTTTGCTCCCATTCGCGACCTCGGACTTATAATTATAGACGAGGAGCAGGAGCACACCTATAAATCCGACATGAATCCAAAATACCACACGCGTGACGTCGCAAGATTTCGCGTGGCGTATCACAACGCGGTAATGCTTTTGGCTTCCGCAACTCCATCGTTTGAAAGCTACAAAAAGGCACTCGACGGAAAATATACGCTGATAAAGCTTACTCACAGATACGGCGGAGCTACGCTCCCCGAGGCTATCGTTGCAGACATGAGGTTAGAGGTCCAGGCGGGCAACGTATCCCCCCTCGGAAACAGCCTCGCTATGCGTCTGCTTGAAAACCAAAAAGAAGGAAATCAGTCCATTCTCTTTCTCAACAGACGGGGATACAATAACTTTATTACCTGCCGCTCGTGCGGAGAAGCTATTAAGTGCCCCGAGTGCAGCGTATCAATGACGTATCATACGAACAACGCAAGCTACGACAGCGGCTACCTCGCTTGCCATTGGTGCGGAAAGAAAATGCCCGTGCCACCCGTCTGCCCAACCTGTCAGAGCGAGCATTTGGCAAGAATGGGCTTTGGAACTCAAAAGCTTGAGCAAGAGCTGAGTATGCTTTTACCCGACTCAAAGGTGCTGAGAATGGACACGGACACCACGGGCGAGAAAAGCTCTTACGATAAGCTACTCGGCAAATTCCGCAGACACGAGGCTGATATACTGCTTGGAACGCAAATGGTTACCAAGGGACACGACTTCCCCGACGTAACTCTCGTTGGCGTTCTGCTTGCGGATTCCTCTCTTTATCTTGACGATTACCGCGCCGCAGAGCGCACGTTCGCCATGCTGACGCAGGTCATTGGCAGAGCGGGAAGAGCCAAAAAGGCGGGCGTCGCCGTCATACAGACCAACAATCCAGACAACGAATGTATAAAGCTTGCCTGCGCGCAGGATTACAAGGCTTTTTACGAAAGTGAGATAAAGCTGAGAAAGCTACTCGTTTTTCCGCCATTCTGCGACATTGCTCTTTTAACGCTGACCTCGTCGGATGAGAACGAGCTCGTCAAGTCCTCGGCTCTGCTCTCACAAAAGGTGTCTGACTATGTGGGAGGAGCATATTCCGACCTTCCATTTATCGTTTACGGTCCGTTTGAAGCGCCCGTATACAAGGTCGAGGGCAAATACCGCATGAGAATGGTAATAAAATGCCGATCAAATAAAAGAACTCGGGAAATGCTCTCAAAAATTCTCGAATATTTTTCCGCCTCGGGTGTCCATGGACTTTCACTCTCGGTGGATATAAATCCGACTAATTTATAATATCACACCACGCCCAAAAGTTTTTAGTCAAGTTTTTTTCAAAAAACTTGCGGTTTCCAAAGGCAGAGCCTTTGGTCGCCCTCCGCAGAGGGCGAAACACCTTACGGTGTGAGGGGGTCTGGGGTGAAACCCCAGCGTTAAACGCAAAGTTACTTTTTGCTTCAAAAAGGCTTCCGCTGTCTGCGGACAGCGTCTGAGGCTCCGCCTCAGGCTCCCCTACACGCAAAGGAATTTGGCTCACTGCGGTGAGCGCCAAGAGGCTCTGCCTCTTGACTCCGCAATCTTTTTGAAAAAAGATTGACCAAACACTTTTTTGCGGGGAAAGTGCAAACATAGAAATTAAACATTTTTTAGAATCAGGAGATAAATCATGGCAAAGTTGAAAATACTAAAGGTAGGAGACAGCACGCTTCGCAAGGTATGCCGTCCCGTTGACGCAATAACACCGAGAATACTCCGTCTGCTTGACGACATGGTCGATACCATGCGCGCCGCTGACGGTGTCGGACTCGCCGCGCCGCAGGTAGGTGTCCTTCGCAGAGTTGTCGTTATAGAAACGCCCGACGAGGGTCTGTTTGAGCTTATCAATCCCAAAATAATCGCGTTTTCAGGTGAGCAGGAGTCCGAGGAGGGCTGTCTGTCAGTACCCGGTCGCTGGGGAGTTACCAAACGTCCCATGCACGTTACCGTCAGAGCGCTCAACCGTAAGGGTGAGACCGTTGACATCACGGGCTCGGGGCTTCTCGCTAAGGCGTTCTGCCACGAGATAGACCACCTCGACGGCAAGCTCTATATCGACATCGCAAAAATGATAGACAACTGAGAGGTTCAATATGAGAATACTTTTCATGGGAACTCCCGACTTCGCGCTTTTCTCTCTTAAGGCTATCGCCGAGTCTCAGCACACCGTCGTCGGTGTCGTAACTCAGCCCGACAAGCCCAAGGGCAGAGGCTATGCCCTCATGCCCCCACCCGTGAAGTCATACGCTATTGAAAAAGGCTTTGAGGTCTTTCAACCCAACACGCTTAAGGACGAGGCTTTTGCGGAGCTTTTGAATACCCTTGCTCCCGACGTTATCGTGGTCGTTGCATACGGTAAAATTCTACCCAAGAGCGTACTCGACTTCCCTCGCTACGGCTGTATCAACGTTCACGGCTCTCTGCTCCCCGAATACAGAGGAGCGGCGCCCATGCAACGCGCCATAATCGACGGCAAGACGGTGACGGGTATCACCACCATGTATATGGCGGAGGGGCTCGACACGGGTGATATGCTCATGAAAGACACGGTAACCATAGAGCCAAACGACAATTTTGAGAACATACACGATAAGCTTGGCGAATGCGGAGCGGCGCTTATACTCAAAACTCTTGATGGGGTTGAAAAAGGCACGCTTGAAAGAATCCCACAGGACGACTCCCTTGCCACCTACGCCGCAAAGATAACCAAGGAGACCTGTCTTATAGATTTTTCGGCAGACGCAAAAACCGTTCACAACCTTATCCGAGGTCTCTCCCCCATTCCCCTTTCCATCACCCACACTCCCGACGGCAAGCTTCTTAAGGTAATTGCCGCAGAGATAGCAAATGAGTACGGAAAGCTCGGTCAGGCGGGCGAGATAATATCAACGGACGACGGAATAACCGTCGCCTGCGGCAAAGGAAGCGTTCGTCTTTTAAGGGTGCTCCCCGAGGGCAAGTCCCGCATGAACGCTACCGATTTCGTAAGAGGCAGAAAGGTTGCCGTTGGGGATATTTTAAAATAATAGCACCTCACAAATATTGCGGACATTTAGTAGTATAAACTATTAAATTATGATTTATCTGGGAGATGGGGACGCGGGGGACGCGATTTCCGCTTTTTTGAAAAAAAGCTTGGCAAAAAACTTACTTGCTGGGTTGTAGCCCGCTTAAACATATATAATTCCAAGAATAGCTTAGTCGGGCTACAACCCGGCAAGAAAGCTTTTGCGGAGCTTTTCTCGAAAAGCGACAACGCGTCCCCCGCG
>JAFTXE010000123.1 GCA_017461745.1 Clostridia bacterium
GTATGGGAACTATAACCGAGGAATTGCCGAGAAACTCTCCAAAGGCGTACGCCAATGACGTCTTACCCGTACCCGACATACCCTGCATGATAACTATGTGAGTAACGGAAAGTCCCGCCACGAATCTTCTTATATCGTCCATGCTGTAGTAAAGTCTCAGCTTACTTGCCGCAAAGTTTCTGAAGCGGACGCAGATATCCTCAAGTGATACGGCGTTATTGAACGCCGGTTGCTCCATTCTCGCCATTTCCCTGTCCGTCTTGTCGAGCATATAGAAGCGCGGCGTTTCCTCGCCCTCGTCCTCTTTTTTCTCCTCAGGCGCGCCGCCAAATCCGCCCATGCCGCCGATACCCTCGGCGAAGGCGTTCTCAACGTGCATATCTATATCCTGAGAAATAAGCTCGGTCTTGCGCTTGGTGCGCTCGTTCATAAGGTTGGCAAGCTTGCCCTCCTCGGATATCATGACCGCCACGAGAGCTATAATAAGTCCGAGAACGAGCAGAACGTATATACCGAGAGCATAGCGGTTGGTGAATATCTTCCATATCACCTCAAACACGCCTCTGGCGCTGATAGCCGCCATAGGTTCTTCTGTCAAAATAAATCGTAAAAAGCTCATTGCAGTCTCCTCACTTGATACCCTTGAGCTTTACGAGCTCACGGCATCTGTCGTCCTTATCCGCTCCAAAGACCTGATCCATTACCTCTGAAAGCGTCTCGTCGCCAACGAATGCGGGCGCGCTTTCAGCTCTTATTCTTCCAAGCATGAGAGCCGCCGTTACCGAGTCAAGCGCTTCCTCTTCCTCAGCGCCCGCCGAAATACAAACGCTGACGTATTTTTCCATAGCGTTGAGCGCTCTGTTGGAAAGCTTGAAATCTATCTTCGAGGAGATGTATCCCTCTAACTTATCTATCTTTCTCCAATATTTCTCGGAGAGATAGCTGTTTTCTCTTTCTCTCGTGATTATATCGGTAACAGCGCCGCAGGATACGGTATATACGTCAAGAACGTCCGAGCTTCCAACGACCTTAGCGTCCTCTATCTCGCGTATTCCCGAATTATCCGCATCAAGTCTTACGATGCAAGTATCGCCCGTCTCAACGTTAGCTTTAGCGCCAACCGCTACCACAAACCATACGTTCGAGGGAATCATCACCTTGCGCTCAAACCGAGCTTCAAAATCCACCGATACCGTTCCCGTATATCTTACGATATCTCCAAGATATTCGCATACGTCGCGCGTCTTACTTCCGCTTACAAGAATAATATTCATTTTATCGGGAGCAAGAGCCGCCGCGCGAAGGGCGTCCTCAATTCCCGCGCTACCGTCCCCTGAATAAAGAGCGTCTCCAATGCTCTTATCCTCTGCCGAAGCGGTCACGGAATGGATTCTTGCGTCAAAGCTCTTGGCAAAGCAATCAAGCACGCTCAAGGCAGAGCTTACGTTATCGGTGCGCAAGGTCACTATTCTCGACGCGCAAAAGGACGCCATGAGACTTGCAAGCTCTTCCTTCGTCGCGGATATTCCGCGAACTCCGACGTATCTCTCAAACGCCGCAAACAGCTTGGAGCAACCTGCCTCAAGCGTCTCAAAGGAGGAATGCTTGACAACTCTGTATTTAGAGGATACGGGCGCGTTTTCTACGCTTTCACCGACCTCTGCCACCGTCGCCGCAGCTTCCGTGCTCGGTTTCTGATAGGTATTCTGAGCCGTGTACTCAAAGCTCTGCGCCTCAAGCTCGAATTTATCCGCATCGTCGGGATAACGCGCGTCGGGCTTATAGCTGTCAAAGGAAGAGATGATTATTCCAATAGCTCCGTCCTTTAGCTTTTTGCTCTTGGGAAGTCCGAGAACAAGCATAACCGCGGACACTGCAAGCGCCGCCGCTCCCGCAATTATCGCAGCCACGTCAACCGCAAGCTCGTCTCGGCTTGAAATATTCAGCATATCAACGATAGCCTCTCTTAAGAACGCAAAATAAGCTATAGCCGCCGCTATAACGAGAGCGGATATCACGCCCGAGACGACGAGCTTAGCAACGGACGCCTTTTTGACGACCTGCTTATTTGCGGCGCTCTCGCCTACGCTTACGTTCTGTGCCGAAGTTTTCTCGGGAACTGTCGCGCCGCTTCCGTCTATCTCTATTTCGTCCGCAAGCTCTATCTTTCTTGCCGACGAGGATACGAATATCTGATATACTCCGCCCTCAGTCTCAAAATCCTGAGTGTCGGTATTGTAATATCTGAACGTACGGCTATCGAAGGGGATCTCAACGAATCTGCTCTCCCCCGGAGCAAGAAATACCTTAACGAAGCCCTTAAGCTCCCGTTTGAGCGAGCTTGCCTTGGAATTTTCCTTGCCGACGTAAAGCTGAGCCACCTCTGCGCCCGCACAGTCTCCGACGTTCTTTATCTTAAAGCCTACTCCGCCGCGAGACACTCTTATTCCCGAATACTCAAACTGAGTGTATGAAAGTCCGAAGCCGAAGGGGTATTTTTCTTCCAGATTATGTACGGCGCACATACGGTATCCGTACATCTCTCCGCCCATTTTTCTGACCGAGCCGTCCAAAACCGTTTCCGTGAGCTTACCCGAAGGACAAGCCTCTCCCTTCAACAGCTTGATTATCGCCTCAGCACCTCCCTGTCCGAGATCTCCCGCGCAGAGAACGGCATCGCAAAGAGAATCCCAAGAGATGTCTCCGAGTCCCGCTCCTATATAAACTCCCACGACCTTTACGGTGGGGTACGCGCGAATAGCGCGGAGAAGCTCAGCCTGAGCCTCGGAAATACCGCCGTCCTTATCAAAGCCGCCGATATATACCACCGCAACGTCAGCCGACGACGCAAGCTTTGCGGCTTCCGCTCTCAAAGCGACAGCCTCGGAATTGCCCGCGGAACGTGAATATCCTCGGCAAGCTCCCGTTACGTTAAGTCCGCTGCTCTTAAGCAGAGACTCCGTGGTCTGCACGTCAAGAGCTACGAAATCGGAATCTTGCGCCGTTGCAAGAGACTGGTATACGTATTCGCCTATAAAGACGACCTTGGCGTCGGTGGATAAAGGAAGAAGTCCGTTAGTGTTTTTAAGAAGCACCGCGCATTCGCAGGCGGCGTTCACGCTCTGCTTTGCGTGCGCCTTTTCGTCGAACATGACGGTGTGATTTACGGGATAGCTTGAATACGAGCCGCCCTCGTTTGCCTCTACGGCGCAAGCGTCAACGAAGCCGAGCAGTCTTTCAAGAGCCATATCGACAAGCTCCTCTGAGATAGCCTCACCGTTGCTTATCGCCTCACCGAGCTTTTCCTCCTTCGCCTGTCCACACTCTATGTCGGTAAGTATAGCCTTATAATTGTTTACCGCCTTGACTATCTTCTGCGCTTCCTCGGACGCAACGGACGCTTCAAGCATATCCGTACCCAAGGAAAGAGCGCGGGAAACGTTCATGTCCCCGCCGTCAGCAGCTACGACCATGCCGTCGTACTGCCACTCGGTCTTGAGGATACCGCCGAGAAGATGTCTGTTCTCGCCCGATCTGCTCGTCGGAATACGAACGCATTTAGCGCCCCCGTCCTTGACAGCCATTTCGGCAGGTGTCAGCGCTATCTCCCTGAGCGTTTTTTCATCGGAAGCAAACGAAGCAAGGCTCGCGCCGTCAGCGTATTCAACGGCAGCCATAATACCGTTATTCTGGACTCCCTTTACGTACGCGGCAAGCATTTTGCCCGCAAGATACGGGTCCTCGGAATAACGGGAATTCTTTGCCTCGCCCGTAAATACAGCACTCTCGGGAGCGTTCAGCACGTTAATTCCGAGAGAGCGCGCCTCGTTACCTATGCAGTTCGCAACGCAGGCATTAAGTTGTGTATTCCAGCTTCTCGCCATGGAAAGAGGAGAAGGAAAACGGGTAGCAGGAGCGCCGTAAAAGCGAAGTCCTTTACCCGTTTTTAATCCGTATGCGCCACTCGAAAAGGCAAGCGCTGATACGCTTGCGTCCGCGGCGACTATTTTATTCCATCCTCCCGAGGCTGTGAGCAAGGTTGCCTTTTGTTCCAGTGACATACGCTTGATAAGTGTCTCATATTTAGTCATTTTTTCAAATTCCTCTGTAGATTGAATGAATTTTGGTTCAAGCCATTATGAAAACAGCCGCATTTGAGCGTGAACTACAATTTTTTCTCGGCAAACGCGACGTGTTTATTAATATTATACTACTTATTATATCATAAATCTTGTTATATGTCAATACAAATATATGTTCTATACCCATGTTTTTTCGCCCGATACAGAACACACGCCAAAGAATAAGAGCAAAATTTTCTTTGTATGCGATTGATTGTATTTTTCATCAAAAACGTTTTAACAACAATCCACTTTTAATTTTGTTTGTTGTTTTTAAAATTAAAAATTTCAACACATTTTCTAATTTGATTTCCGTGATAGTGTTACTTGTTAGAGATTGCCGCAGTCGCAAGTTCCCTCGCAATGACAGAGTGAGTGCGAACACGGTGCGTTAAATTATGATTTGTCGGGAAGAAAGTAAGACTTGTGACCAAGGCGCACGCCGCCTATGGCGGCTACACTCATCCACCGCTGACGCGGTCCCCCTTCCCTCAAGGGAAGGCTTGATTTTAATTCTCTGCGATAGTGTCACTTTAAAACGCACATAAGTACATTTTTAGCACTATGTTCGCACTTTCTCCGTGTCATTCTGAGCAGATGAGACTTAGAGGGTGAATTGAATTAACGATGCGAAGAATCTTTGCGACGAAGGAGCAACTAACGACATACTTATTGGGAGATTTCTTGAAGCACAGAAAATTCCCATCTAAGTTGGTTGTTGCCGCTTGGGCGGCAAAGATCCTTCGAATTTAGCTTTAGTGCTCCCAATTTTATGCGTACGCTCAGGATGACACGGAGAGAGTGCGAACATGGTACGTCAAATTATGATTTGTCTATGCAAATAAATTACATCAAGTCGGTAGGGGCGACCATCGGTCGTCCGCGTGTGTTTGGCAAAAA
>JAFTXE010000124.1 GCA_017461745.1 Clostridia bacterium
CATCTGGTCGCCTGTGTATGCGTGAACGGTGGTCATGATACCGCTCTGGATAGCTGCGTAATCGTTAAGAGCCTTAGCCATAGGAGCGAGGCAGTTAGTCGTGCAGGATGCAGCAGAAATGATCTTGTCATCAGCAGTAAGAGTCTTCTCGTTTACGCTGTAAACGATGGTCTTGAGGTCCTTTCCTGCGGGAGCAGAAATAACGACCTTCTTTGCGCCTGCGTTGATGTGAGCCATGGACTTCTCTGTGGAGCAGTAGAAGCCTGTGCACTCGAGAACAACGTCAACGTCAAGAGCGCCCCAAGGACAGTTGTTAGCGTCCTTCTCTGCGTAGATCTTGATGGTCTTTCCATCAACTGTGATGCTGTCCTCTCCAGCCTCAACCGCATGATCGTATCTGCCCTGAGCAGAGTCATACTTGAGAAGGTGAGCGAGCATCTTAGGGCTTGTAAGGTCGTTGATTGCAACTACCTCATAACCCTCTGCTCCGAACATCTGTCTGAATGCGAGACGTCCGATACGGCCAAAGCCGTTAATAGCAACTTTAACTGACATGGTAAAAATCCTCCGTTAATTTTAATTTTACTGTTTTTTAAAACAGCCTTTTTCTTATATATTTTAACTCATTTTTTGCAAATATACAAGGGTTTTGACGAAAATTTATCAATTTTGTAGCATTGCACTAAATTTTCTATATTTTTCCTCAAAATCGGGTAATTTTACTATACAAATCCTCTCAATTTTTCTTCATTTCCTTTAGTGCCTGTGCCACTTGGTCGGGGCACGACGTGGACTTGAAGCCGCAACGAATTCCTTCGAGCCTTTCAATAGCTTCGTCAACGGTCATTCCGACGAGAAGCCTTGCGACGCCCTGCGTGTTTCCCGCGCAGCCACCCGAAAATTTTACCGATTTTATAATATTCCCTTCGGTCTCTATATCTATTTTGCGTGAGCACACGCCCTTGGGTACGTAGCTTATCTTTTCCATAACATCTCCTTATTCATTTACCGTATACAGTCCTATCGGAGTGTATCTCGGGTATTCCATAGTCATATACAGCGCCATTGGCACGGCGTCAGCGGCGCGAAGGTCAACCGCAAAATAGTATTTACTTCTTTTGTCGTCGTACGGTACGGGGAGCGTTCCGACCGAGGATATCCTTCCGCCAAGCGCTTTGGCGACACTGATCACGTCCTCCAATATATCCCTTTCCTCACGAACCACGGAAAACTCAAATCTTTTCAACCTTCCTGCATCAAAGCTCTTATCAACGCATCTGCCCGCAAGCGCAAAATTAACGCTTTCGGAGGCGTCCTCGTTTTCCTTGCGCAATATTTTGAATATTCTCAGCTCATATCTGTCGAGCATGGAGTAAAAGGAATAGAGCTTACCGTCGGTGTTGTTTTCCACGGGAAGTATACAGAACTCGCAAGCGTTATTGAACACCGACTCACAAGCGTCGATAAAGGATGTTGCGTAATGCGCCCTTGCGCCACGGAGCTTTTTGGAAAATTCCAAAAAGACCTCGTCGTTGCGCTTGTTTCTGACGTACGCTATCCTTCCGTGTGTTCCCGCTACCGCCGCCTCGCCCTCGCCGAAAATATTTTTTTCGTCAAGCTCCTTGAAAAAGCCTTTTATCTCGCATATATGCTTGCAAAGCAGAGCCTTATCCGAGGCTTCGGTGCCGCCAAGCATTTTATCAAATTCTGAGTACACTCCGTCAATGCCCAGCTCCGCTCCTCTGTCGCATACGAGCCGCATCATCTGTCCGACGCAAATATTTCTTTGTTCCTCGGAGACAGCAAGGCGGTTATTGAGTATTTGAAAATTGTCGCCAACCGTTCCCGTCTGCTCAACGTAATCTGCCATGCGTACTACCTCCTTGGTGTTTTATAGAAATATTTGAGATGTAAAGTAACACTTGCGTCAAGACGCACGCTCGCTTCGCTCGCTACCCTCATCAGTCAGCTACGCTGACAGCTTCCCCCAAGGGAAGCCTTGTCTTAAATCTACCTTCATCATCCTAAATATTATTTTTACAAAACCATAGGTCAAGAACAACTAAAATTGTCATAGATGAAGAAACGTTTACTATAAGGCTTCCCTTGGGGGAAGCTGTCAGCGTAGCTGACTGATGAGGGTAGCGAGCGAAGCGAGCGTGCTCTTAGCTCAAAACTAACTTTCTGCGCCCCTATTTACAGCTTCATCAGAATATCAACGCTATCCTTCATGAAGCTCTGCATTTCCTCTGCGGTAAATTTCTTCTGCGAGAGCAATGCAAGCTTATAGAGGTAGGACGCCGCCTGCTTTGCGGTCTCCTTATCGTCAGCCGCCTTATCGCACAGCTTCTTTACAAGAGGAGACGCTGTATTGAGCACGAGCGTGCTTTCGGTCATTCCCTCTGTATCCTTCATGTTATACATTCTCATCATGTCTTCCATACGTCTTGACTGCTCGGAAACGTTGAGAATAGCGGGAACGCTTTCGTCCTTAAGTGAGTCAAACTTCAGCGTTACCTTATCCGACAGCACCTCTGAGAAAACAGCCTTGAGGTCCTCGTTCTCGCTGACCTCTCCGTCACCCTTAAGAGCGTCGGCGACGTCAGAGTCAACGCGGACGAACTTAACGCCCTCCATATATCCCTCAAGCATTGTGGCGAACTGAGTATCTATAGGATGCTCAAAGAGCGCGACCTCAATGCCCTCTGCGTTAAACATGGAGATATACTGCGCCTGAAGCGCCATATCCGTTGCGTAATAAACGGTATTCTCGTGCTTTTCCTTTGCCGTCTCAAGATACTCCTCAAAGGTCTTATTGCCGCCGTTTACAAGCTCCAAGAGCAGAGCCTTCTTGGTTCTGTCGTAGAACTTCTTATCTCTCATGCAAGCGTATTTTATAAACGGACCGATATCCGTCCATATTTTACCGTACTCGTCCCTCTCGTTCGCGCAAAGTGAGCAAAGCTTATCAGCGACCTTCTTTACTATATGAGCCGATACCTTTGAAACGTAGGTATTGGTCTGCAAATAGCTTCTTGATACGTTCAGAGGCAGCTCAGGACAATCAAGCACGCCTTTAAGCATAAGCAGATATTCGGGTATTACCTCTTTTATATTATCCGCAACGTACACCTGATTATAGAACAGCTTGACCTGTCCCTCTATTGTCTCGTACTCGTTCGCAAGCTTGGGGAAATAAAGTATTCCCTTGAAATTAAGGGGATAGTCTGCGTTGATATGGATATGGAACAGTGGCTTGCGGTAGTCCGAGAACACCTTATGGTAAAACTCCTCGTAATCCTCGTCCTTACAGTCGGACGCCTGCTTTTGCCACAGGGGATTTTTGTCGTTTATCGGCTCGGGCTTCTTTTCCTCCTCGCCCTCCTTCTGCTCGGCAGATGCATCAACGAGGTAAATATTCTCGGGCATAAACGCGCAATACTTTTCAAGCATAGCTCTTATCTTGGAGATCGAAAGATATTCCTTCTCCTCCTCGGAGATATGCATGATAACGTCCGTTCCCTGCTCCGCCTTATCCGTGCTCTCCATTTCGTATTCTCCGCTTTCGTCGCATATCCAACGAAGAGCAGGAGCGTCGGTATAGGACTTGGTGATCACCTCGACCTTATCACTGACCATAAAGGCAGAATAAAAGCCCAGACCGAAGTGACCGATAATTCCGTTCTTACCGTCGTTTTCGTTTTCATATTTCTGAATGAACTCTACCGCGCCCGAAAGAGCGATATTACATATATACTTAGTCAGCTCCTCCTCGGTCATACCGATACCGTTATCGGATACGGTAAGCGTTTTTGCGCTCTCGTCAAGCGTTACGGTTATCTTATATTCCGTATCGTTTGCCTCTCTGTGCCCCAAGGACTCAAGACGGCGGAGCTTGGTTATCGCGTCCGTCGCGTTTGATACTATCTCACGGAGAAAGATGTCCTTCTCCGAATAAAGCCATTTTTTGATTATTGGGAATATGTGCTCTCTGTCAACTGATATTCCGCCGTTTTTGCGATTGGTTTCCATTTTTTCAATTCTCCCTATCTTCTTCGTTATCTGCCTCGGATACAGCGGTATCCTCAAGCTCAGTATTATTCTCGGTCATTTCCTCAGCCGTCGTGTTTTCAATCTTTTCCTCAACGGTCCCGTCATTACCGTTCTTTCCTTTTTTCAGATTATTAATAAACTTCTTTGTCGCATTAATAATCTTCTTGACGTTATTTTCGATGTTATCGAAAATCTTCTTTGCCGCATGCTCGTGATGCTCGTTGGGATCAACGAGAGAGTCCTTGGCGTAGTAATCCGCGGTATCAATAGATTTTCCTTTTTTCTTAAGCCGCGTTTCTATAAGCTCCTTGACTATCGTAATAACGACCGCAAATATCGGCACGCCGACGATCATTCCAAGCACGCCGAAGAGGTCTCCCATAATAAATATGGCAATAATTACGCTCAGCGAGCTTATTCCGATGGAGTCTCCAAGTATCTTAGGACCAATAACGTTTCCGTCAAGCTGCTGAATAAGAATAATAAGGACGAGGAATATCAGCGCTTGCTTTGGCTCTACTATAAATAGGATAAAGAAAGACGGAATAGCTCCTATCAGCGGACCGAAAATAGGAATTATATTCGTAACGCCTACTATAACGGATATAAGCAAGGCATATTCGAGGCGGAACAAAAGCATTGCCACAAGCGTAATAAGCAGAATTATTGCCGAGTCAATTATCTTACCTATGAAAAATCCCGAAAAGGTCTTGCGGGTAAGACGAATATACTTGATAATTCTCCTGTTTTTGCTTTCGGGAAGAACAGCTACGCCAAATTTACGTATCTGCGCTTGAAGCTTCTCCTTGGATATAAGCATGTATATTGATATAAACAGTCCGAGAACTACGTTTTTAACTCCCACGAAAAGTCCCGTGCCGTATTCAAACACATACTTGGTTATCGTCTCAAAAATATCGCCTGATGCCGCAAAAAATCTCGTTATAAGAGCTTCAACGTCAGCAGGATTTATATATTCCGACGTAGTTTCGTTGGAAAGGAATTTATTTATAATTCCGTTGACAAAGTTAGTTGTGGTTACAATATACGTATCGTACTTTCCGACAAGGTCTACGATGCTGGTTATAAGCGAAGGTATTAGCAACCACAGAAAAGCTACGACTATAAGCAGTCCGACGATGTAAGTAGAAATTATTGAAAGCGAACGAAGCAAGTTCTTTTTCGGTATTTTTTTATAAATTTTAAATTCAAACAGCTTAAGTATAGGATTCAGCATATACGCTATAGCAAAGCCTATAAGCACAGGACTCAACAACGACAAAAACGCCGATACGACTCCCGTTACGGCATTCAGATTGATGATTGCGAACAACACCACGAATACTATCGCGCAAACCACGAATACTATGGTGGATTTCTTTCTTTTTTCACCTTCTACCATTTTTCACAAACCTCCGAGGGCTAATCTTATAATAGCGCAAGTTTTGCATCTATTTTATTATTTTATATTCTTTTTTTCGACAAGTCAAGAGATTTTTATAAAATTAACATATTAATCATAAAAATATATCTTTTTACTTGAAATTTTCGCATATTTGTGTTATATTTATGTAAAGAGCTTTCACAATAGCTTGTTGATATTTAAAGTATAATTTATAGGGGATGCGGGGGATGCGTTGTCGCTTTTCGGGAAAAACTTCGCTACGCTTCGTAACAAAAGCTTTCTTGCCGGGTTGTAGCCCGACTAAGCTATTCTTGGAATTATATATGTTTAAGCGGGCTACAACCCAGCAAGGAAGTTTTTTGCCAAGCTTTTTTTCAAAAAAGCGGA
>JAFTXE010000125.1 GCA_017461745.1 Clostridia bacterium
CTGAACTCAACCGTATAAACAGAGCTTCCTGTGAGAGGCAGTCCTGCTACTTCTCCGCCAACAGTGTGGTACGCAGCGCTTGTAGTATTTGATTTCAAAGTGAGAGTGCTTCCGTCCGTGGAAGCCTCAGTGGTTGCAGTGGTATTGTTTATATAGCTGTACGTATATTTGTTTTCGTTGAAATTGATCTTATACAGCAAATCTCCGTCTGCAGCCTCAGCGTATGTAGGGTATGTAGTCGATGTTGCTTCCACAGCACCGACCATAGGAATGCTGAGTGACAGTAACATAACAACTGTCAGTAGTAGTGCAATTGTTTTTTTCATTGTTTTTCGCATAATTTTCCTCCATGTAATTTATTTTTAGCGTCTGCGACGCAAATGGATTATTATTCAACTTAAATTATGGGTAACGGCTATTTGTTTTTCTTTTTTCGGGTTTCGACTATCGCTGCCGTAACACCGACAGCGATGGTAAGTGTGCCGACGGTTGCCACTATCGCGATAACAACGCCTTTTTTGTTGCTTTTGGGAGTCTCTGTGGGGGGGGGCGTTTCCGTGGTATTGTCCGTTTCTGTATCACTGGTATCTCCCGTATCGGTGCTATCGCCTGTGCCGTTGTTATCTTCATTGCCATTGGTAGTACCGTTGTTTTTATTTTCTTCGTCCGTATCAGGCTCAGAGTTATCCACAAGAGTAAATTTGTCAAGCACGAGACCATCAACCTGTTTAATCGTAACGACTATCTTGTTATCCTCAACCTCAACCGACGTATACGTGGGCTGTTCGCTGTACGGAGTTAGCATATTCATAAACATCTCGGCACTTGGCATATCCGTCGTTTTATTATACGTATTCGAGCCTATCGTAACATAAGTCGTACCGCTTCCCTTAGTTATTAAATCGGGAGAGATTTTTGTGGCTATCTGACCGTTCTTCATCGGATAGCTTCTCGAAAGGTTATGCCAATGCCCCTGAAAAACAAGGTCAACGCCGTATTCTTCAATGAGGTTAGAAAGCCAAGAAAGATTGCTCTCTCCCGAATCCAAATCGTATATATTCTGATGGGTTATGAGTATAGTCCATCTAGCGTCTGCGTTTGCCTGCAGATCCTTAACAAGCCAATTCTTCTGCGCGTTTAACGTAGCTTCGTATTGACCTTTAACAACCTGATAATTAGCTCCTGAATTAAGCACTATAAAATGCACGTCGCCATAGTCGAAGGAGTATGTCGTTTCATCAAGATTATTTTTGACAGCAGCTGTTACACCGCCGCTTGCAAGCATACTTTGGTTGAATGCGGCACTTCCACCATTATTTGGATGATTGAAATGAGCGTCAAAGTATTCGGGAGCGAGACACTCGTGATTTCCCAGTGTCGCGAAATGAGGTATACTTGCCGTATGCTCTCCCATTGCCTTAAAAAACCAATTCCATTGATTGATAGCATTTGGCGCCGCACTCTCAGCCATATCTCCCACGTTCATAATAAATGCGGGATTTACTGTCTCTATCGCTTGGTCTATCGCAGTCTGGGTATACATATACCCGCCCTTCGTGGCGTTGGTTCTGTTACCCCAGCTCTCGGATTGATTATCGCCTGTCATAATGAATGAAAAATTATTGACTTTTTCCGCAGCGGTTTTGAAGGTGTATACTTTACTCCAATCGTTATCGTAATTCGTGCTGTCCTTTTTGCCTATTTGATATTCATAGGTCGTGTCTGCCTTGAGCTGAACAATATCAGCTTTAAAATAGGCTTCTACATCATTCGAAGTTGAAAGCGCTTCTTTGGTTGCGGTCACTGTCTTCCATTCGCCGCCCTGTTCTCTGTAACGCACTGCCATTTCACCGTTTCCGATAAAGGAATCAAGTGCCGTCCAAGCAAACGCTCTGTCGTACCGCGCGTCGCTGAATGAGGTCACGAGATTATAAACCTTTGCAGCAAATCCCTCATATTGAGGTTCGGTTACGTCAAAAGCATAATCGTTAAGGGATATATCCTCATAGTTAACGGTGGAATTTGATACGCAAGCGGCATCAAGTGAGCTTACCGTTATCCGTGTCGAGCGGCTCACCGATAAATAATGACCTCTGCGAATGATAGCTCCGTTCGGAAGCGTGATCTCGGCAATCGTCATTTTCTGCTCGGGGGCAATACTCAGCTTTAAGTGATAAGTTCCGTTTCCGTAGTTACCCGAAACCTGAAATCCGCAAAGGCAAATGGCATCACTTGAGATGGAAACTAGCTCGTTCATACCATGTGATACTCTTACGGGCTCGCCTTGATAGTTAATATCGGCCTCGTATATGGCTTTCTTTCCCTCGGGAATGTCAAGATCTGCCTTACTTATTTCGGTACAAAGGTCACCCTTATAAATCGAAATGTCGGAAATTTCCGTATCATTTTTAGAGTAATTGCCCAAGCACAAATACAAATTATTCGTGACTTGTTTGAAGCCCTCGCCCGTTACGTTCAGCTTTATCCATACATTGCTTGTATTGAGATAATAGAGGGCAACGGTTTTATTTGAACCGTCTATTACGAGCCTGAAACTGTATTTGCCGTTTGTATTGGCAATATTGGTAATGGTATCCCAAGTACTCATCTTACCGTTAGAGAAATCGGAAGTTTCGCGTTTTGCGCTTCCGGATTTAAGGGCAAAGCCGTATCCGCCAATCAAGCTTGTAGTATCAGCTGCGGGAGCTAATCCCACAAAGCCAGTACTGGGTAAGCTCGTGCTGAACTCAACAGTATAAAGGCTTTTACTATCAATCGGCAGTCCGTTTATCTCTCCGCCTATACAGTGAAATTCGTTGGTTGTAACATTAGATTTCAAAGTAAGAGCGCTTCCGTCGTCGGAGGGGTTGGATGTTGCAACGTTATTATTTATATTGCCGTAAACGTATTTGTTTTCCTTGAAATTCACCTTATACAGCAGATCCAAATTCTCCGCATTGTCATATTCGGAGAACTGATTGCCTTTGTATATCCTAACGTCTGAAAATATTGCCTTTTTGTTTGCCGTATAAGCCCCAAAATACAAATTCAGAGTATCGGTATCAGGGGTAAAGTTTGTTCCTATATCGGTCAATACCCAAACACCGTTTTTATTGAGATAATAGAACCGTACTGCTTTGTTAGCACTATCTACTATTGCTCTGAAATTGTATTTATTAAAATTTCTGCTCTCTACCGTTAAGGCTTCTGAAGCAATAGGGTCTCCGTATGTAATCCAGCCGTTATATTCAAAAGAAAAAGCATAACCTTTACCCTCGATAACCATTTTGTCTCTTCTTATAGCAAATCCGTATCTATTATCGGGATCTAAAAACATATAATGTGTGGAAGATCCATCCTCCATAGCTATGCTGAAGTCAACGGTGTAGCACTGTCCCTCATCAAGAGGTAGTCCGCTGATAGGACCTCCCGCGGTAGTGACCTTTCCTGTAGAACCGACAGTAAGCGTAGCAGAAGTCCCTGACAACGTATCAACTGCTCCCGTACTCTCTTTCAGCTTAAAATCATAGCGTCCATCGCCATTGAAATTGGCTTGGTATATCAATTCTCCGTCATTTATTTGGTCATACATAGGATAACTCTTCGTGTTCGCATCATCGACATCGACGGCACCGACTACCGGAGCGGCAATTGAGCATAATGTAATAGCAGTCAATACCAAGGCAATTACTTTGTTCACTGTTATTTTCACAAATCGGCCTCCTTATCTTAAACAAAAATTTGTTACAACTGCAGGGTGGTCGGAAGGACGCATATCAACACCGCCGATATTTACCGTTCTCGGCATCGAGTAATGCTTTATAACATGTACGCTTTCGGGAGTTACGAACACAAAATCAAGTGTTGAATCGGTAACGCAGTCGCTTGTCATATCTATGGAGTTCCAATATCCCGCCTCGCGTATCTGAGTGTGGTATACCTCGGTTCTCACCGCGTTGAAATCTCCCGTAAGTACGATTGGGTAATTTATTTTATCAAGAAGCTCTATAAGATATTTCCAATGATGCGGTTTTTCCGCCGCCTCAAAGCCGAGATGCGTATTTGCATGGGCAAATGTCTTTCCTGTTTCCTTGTCTTTAAGCACCGCATAGGTCAATATACGGTATTGTACCGAGCCTGTATATTTAGACTTTATTGTTGGAGTTTTGGTAAGCCAAAGAGTTTTAGTCTCTACCAGCTCAAACTTATCCTTACGATAGAAGATCGGATTTCTCCACTTCTGTCCCTTTGGGTCGTTCATCTCGCCAACAACGCCGTATTCATCTCCAAGAGCCTCGCAAAGCGCACCGTACCAATATTCGGTACACTCCTGCGCTCCGAGAATATCGGGGCTGACAGTACGAATATGCGTAAGTACAGCTTCCGTTCGTTCCTCCGGTGTTCCGCACCAGCCATCGATCTTTTCAAACAGTAGATTGAAGCTCATTACGGTGTATTCCTTATCGGAAAATTCGCAAATCTTGTCTTCGGTAGATACATTCAGTACGCCGTTTGCAGCTTTGTTTGAGTCAAGATACACTTCTTTGAAGGTAAGTATCGCTTCGCGTATCGCCGCATCACTGTTGCCAGTGAGCCATATCTTTCCTTCGGCGAAGTATATAACACCCTCGTTATCAGAGCATTCTGCAAGGAGTGTCTCCAATTCTGTCGGTATGTCACGAGAAGCATTCTTTCCTACCACTATCTCGCAATCCGTTGCAGCTGATTTGGAATTAAAAATTTTCAGTCCAAAGCCAAAATTGTCAACACAATAATTATGAAGAGCTTCCATATCATAACTTACTGCCTGAGCCACACCGTCGGCAACTATGACTGCATAATCCTTAAGAAACCTATCACCGATTTTTACAGTCACATTTTTCTCGGTAAGATATTCCTCTATCAAAAGATCCGCTCTTATTTCAAGCGTCGTTCTTTCTTCCGAAAGATAATCGCCTATAAATCGCTCTACAGCTTCTTTGGTTTTATCAGAACAACCGCCGCAGATCACAAGGTCTTCACCGCTAACGGAAATGATATAATCGTTATAACCCAATTTCTCGGCTATATCACCTACCGCTTGGCGGCTGACTACACCAACACATATCGCTTTTTTATCACTTGCTTGCGAATCGTCAACGATTTCAAGCGTTACGCCGCATTTTTCTTTAATAGCATTTCGCAAATCAAGGGCTGCCTGTCGCTCTGTGCTATCTGCGTTTACGGAGCGAAGAATCATATATTCACTCTGTCCTTCGCTGACGATCATCAACGAAGGAACAGAGCTTTCGGTTTCTTTTGTATCTTCCTTATCTTTTTTACATCCTATCAATGCGGCAGATAAGGTAACAATGACAAGCAAAAATGAAATTATCCTTTTGTATGTCTTTGAGAATTTCATTATTTTATCCTCATTATTTAGTAGAAGCAGAAATATTTGACAACATTGTGTTTATATTCTGCTTGATACCTGCAACATCGGACATCCACGTACCCGAATTAGTGTTGATTGCAGAACGGAAAATTCCTGTGGGAGTGCCATTCCAACCATAGCTTGATTCAAAGACCGAATGGAATATTCTCGTTGAATCCACATATGCCCCTGCTCGGATGTAGTCGTACATTTCTGCATCAATGGAATCGCTGGAAAATCTACTCTTGAAAACTCTTTCAAAAAGAGCAGGTGAGGAAGATCTGTAAGCCTCGGAGTTCATACATTCAAGAACTGCCGCAGACATATCGGGATCTTTTGCATTGTTGGGTATGCTAAATGTCGTATAAGCGAAACCAAGTAAAGAATAGTAGTCTTCCTGATCCGCTGTAACCTTGGGGTAAGGGAGAACACCGTATTTAAAGGGAACGTTTGCAAAATCGTCCATAACCTCTCCCGACACACCGCCAAATAAAGCATTTCCGCCTAATACAACACTCTTATCCGGCTTATTATACCAATCGTCAGTAGAATGCTTTTGGGTAGCAATATTTGTTATCAAAGTATGTGTTTTCTCACCCAAGAAATCATCTGTAAGACTCAAAACTCCATCACTGTTTTCGCTTGACATCTTCATTCCCGAAGCAGCCATCCAACAATCGGGCTCTACTGATGAATAATAAGCATAGCCGTAAGCATCACCGGCGGTTTTTCCATCTTCATTGTCCAATTCCGCTCCTATGCCTTTGGTCATTTCTTTCATTTTTTCAAGAGTCCAAGTACCGTCCTTTACCATCTGGCGAGGGTCATCAAGATGATGCTGCTCGAGCATATTTAGATTTACTGTCAAAAAATGCAACGCATAAATATAACTGTTTGCGATATCTCCTGTGGCAAAATAAAGCTTGCCGCCCAGCTCACTTCTTTCAATAAGAGAATCTGACCACCAAGGCTTTTCAAAATCCAAATATTCAAGATCGTAGAGATTGCAGATAATACCATTTGTCGCAAGCGTTCCGCCGCACATACTATACGAACCGATAAGATCAAAAGCATTATCACCACCGGCATAAGCCGTGTTGATTACATATGCAACATAATCAGATTGGTTGTTAAAATTACCGGGAATAAATGTTGCATTGATTTTGATATTCAGGCGGCTTTCAACAGTTTTATTTCTCGCATACAAAGCAGAAGATACAGCAGATCCGGAACCTTCCTCCACCCAGAAGTCATCTACATATCCGTCATCCCAGCCAAGTATATTGAATTCATATCCGCCAAAATCAAGCTCCGGAAGGCTATCTTTAAGATAACCGTTTTTGTCATAGAGATCATCAGATTCTGATACATCGGAAGAAATCGAGTCGCTTACCGAATCGTTTTCCTCATTGTCCTTTTTAGAACACGATATTACCATAGGTAAAAGCATAAGTAGTACTAAAGTAATTGCTAAAATTTTCTTGATCATTTCTAAAATTCCTTTCTAAATTTTAATTATTTTACAAGCTCGAAAATATCGTCATTTGTAATTCCAACAGCCTCCGCGATTGCATCGCCTTTGTTTATGGTAGGAAGCACATCAACACGATGCGCGTCTGTGCCAAATGCAAATTTTACTCCGCACTCTTTAGCGAGCCGCATAACCTTTACAAGAGGCTCTCTTTCAAGATCGTCAATAAGTCTATATGTATTTACATTTACGTCAAACGCAATTCCCATTTTAGCTGCTTTCAAAAATGCTTGACGCATACGTTCTTTATCAATCAAGTTATATTCCTGTTCAACGCGACCAATCGTTCCACAAGGATAAAAGGGATGCGCGATTATAACGGGAATCGTGTGTGTCAGCTTTTCAAGCTCGGGATTTTCAAGAAGCTGCTCAAAGCTCTTCATCATGAACTCGGCAACTACCTCGTCGTATTCTTCCCAGCTATAATCGAGTGCAGGCATCGTATCGGGAAGCTTGAAGGTGTTCGCTATAGCTTGAGCTTTTTTTTCCGACATCCAAGGAAAAGCCTCACGCAGCTGATTGGGAAAGGTTGCTCTGAATTCGGCAAGCTTATCCGTCATAGGAATAACAAAGCCTTCCATATGAGTGTGCGTATGTGGTATAAGCACATAATCAAGCACCGAGGCGTTCTCCGCTCGAAGCGCCAAGGTGTCGGATTTACCGCAATATTCAACCTCTGCGCCGAACAGTATTTTCATTCCACAGTTGTCAGCGGCAAATATCCGTTCTTTTTCGGGAAGAATATGCGCAAAGGTCTGTTTATGATAAAAGTTACTCTCTCCCTCAACAGATTCGTCCCAAAGGTGATTGGAAAATCCGAACATCGTGTGTCCAAGCTCTGCGGCGGCTCGAATGAAATTTTCGGGAGTTGCCATTCTATCGGAGCAACAGCTCGATATCTCCGTATGTGTGTGAATGTCGTGATGAAATTTCATATTTTTCCTTCTCTATAAAATCACTCAATCGTTAAATTTTGAGTGAAATTCTTTAATTGTTCTACCTGTGTGGTATCTGTAGTATTTGTTTAACGCATTCGGATTCGGAAACCCGAATTTTTTTGCAATAGCGCTTGTCGAAGCGTTGGTTGACATAAGACATTCTTCTATGCGCTTTATTCTAAGCTCATTGATATAAGCTTTTACAGTAATATGCTCTGTAGCTAAAAACAACCGCTGTGTATGCTGAACAGAAAATCCGAAATGGTGGGCAACATCGTTTAGCGTGATACGGCGGTGTATAGAATTGTCTATATAGACCTTTATCTTTTCTACTATGGTAATATCTTCTTTGGGTACAGTATAGCCTTCTCTACTGTGCTGATATGATATCTCATAAAGCAATGAGCTGAGCAGGGCGTTCTTTATTTCCTGACTATACCCCACGTTTTTAGAAACATCTGTCAATAACGCATACAAGACTCTTATATTCGCCGTATTGGCAACAGTAAAATGGCTCAAAAAATTCGGGGGAACATCTGCCGAAAAAATGACATGGTAAAAGCACGTAGGTTTTTCAGAGCCACGGTATCCCCTGCTTATACTTCCTTGAGGCATAAATAAAAACTCATTTTTTTTAACGGTATATCTCGTATCCTCAAGCTCCATATAGAGTACGCCCTCGGTTACAAAAATCATATTGTATGGCGATCCGCGGCGACGCTCGGCATATTGCCACGATGGGGAATCAACGTAGAAAAAATTGGCAACGCGAAGATTGCATTTTTCAATTCCTTCCATATAGTGTTTCCTTTCTTTTTTGATTACGATATACAGTTATTCGCATTAAAAGTTTATCATAATTTCTGTTTGTTTTCAATATCGCCGATACTTCAAGTTGATTTTTGGTATTAAATGTTCATTATTTGCCGTTGACATAATCATTTCATAATCATTTAGTATAAATTCACCATAAGCAATATCGGTTTTTATTGGAATTATTCTGATTTGAAGAATTACATAATGTCATCATTTGTTTTTCAAAATTTGATTCTTGCAATATTGATTATATTTTTATCAATATTATTGGCATAATTCACCGCCGCATACGCCCCGCCTTTTTCTCGCTCAATATAACAAATTACGAAATCTCTTCATCACCCAATACTTCCGCTCTCATAGCTAATTCATGTATTGTTTTAAAATAGATTTCCGGAGAGATTGTGTAAAAGAACATCTCAAACAGTACCTTTTCTCTCCATTCACTACTATGTACAGTGCTCGGTCTGTAAAGCTCCATAGTCCCCTGCTCAATAAAGTAATCAGCCCCATCTTCATATTTGATTTTGAGCTCTACCAAGAAATCAACCGTTTTGCCAATATCTTCGTATGATGAGTCGGAATGATTACGCCCGTAATACCTTATCTGTATATCACGCACTTTATCATATATCTCTTGGTTGTTATTGACAGCAAGAACTTCGGGATTGGCACTCAGATACACCAAAATATGAAAAGCCAAACGCCGCCAAGATTTCATCATGTCTATCCGTAAATTTCTCTCTGTCTTGCTATCGATTTTGTACCCAATCTTTCGTATTTTTCTTAGCTTTCTTAACGCTTTTCTCCTACTTATTTTCCTCATTTTCAATATCCTCGGCACTTCCAATATTAACAACTTTTTTATTTAGTTTCTTTGCGTATTTAACTGCGGAATATGCTCCACCTTCTTCATGTTCTATGTAGGCAATAACCAAATCCGCGGTGTCAACCATCCAACGATTTCGGAGCGTTATCGCCGCCTTGGGGTGCGCTCTGCCTATTGCATCGGGAATAACTATTTCATCGTAATAATCTGCATAGTATTCAATGTCCTTTACGGTGTATGGCAGTGTCAGTATCATCACGTTGTTGTCTCTGTCCAACTGCTTTTGCACTCGCTTTATGACAGACGCGACAAACTCGTCAAAGTCGCCGTTTCTGCCTATGTAAAACTCCACGTATTCCTTTGTCAAGATAAGCTCCTTTAGTATCGGGACGAGCTTTTCTTCTATCTCTCTGAGTCTATCTATTCTTCTGTGTCCGAAGAATGCGACACGGTATATATCGGTCATATTAGATGCACCTTTTCCTTCGACAAAATTTCACCTATTAGTGTATTAGGCGTACAACATAATTGCATTTTGTTCCGCTATTATCCGTAAATAGAAAAAATACATTGAGAAAACTTCAATGTAAAGCGGTTTTATTGACTTTTTGCGGGTGTTATGGTACAATATTTATGGTGAATTTGTCCTCTAATACACTAATAGATGGTTGTTCAAAAGCCCTTGAAACTAAAGGATTTTACCGACCTTATCCATCATCGCTCGCTTGTGATCCATGAGCGAATGGACGTATCGGTTCAGCGTTACCATAGGGTTCTTGTGGCCGAGTATTTCGGAGAGGGACTTGATGTCCATTCCGCACTCTATCGCTCGTGTAGCGAACGTGTGGCGGAGAGCGTGAAAGCCTTTTCTTTCAATACCGAGACTTTTTTGTAACAGCTCGAAGCTCCGCTGATAAGAACGGACAGAAACAACACCCTTTCGTCCTGATATAACCAGAGGCGATTGGCTTTTCTTTTTCATCTCCTTGAGCAGAGGCAGGAGCTGCTTCGGCAGAGGAATGACCCTCCTTGAGTGACTTGTCTTAGGAGTATCGGTTATACGGCAGAACATGCCGTTTTTATTTTTGCCGTCATGACAGGTCTTGCTTACCGTCAGCTCGGCTTTCTGAAAGTTTATGTCCGACCATTCAAGAGCGAGAAGCTCTCCGATGCGAAGCCCTGTATAAAGGCAGACAACAACACCTTTCATCTTCTCTCGCCTGTCCTTCATCACAGCCTGTTCTATGAGCTTTTGCTCCGACGGAGTAAAGCATTCCACGGGCTTCTCACGGGATTTTGGACGCCTGATCTTATCCATCTCGTATCTGTCGGTAATTCCAAGCATATTTGCCGTTGCCATAGAGCCTTGAATAACGGTAATTATAGCGTTTACGGTGCTTGGAGACAGACCTTTGCCTGTCTTTATATTACCCGATTGAGACAGCTCGGTCACGAACCTCTGAACGATGAGAGGCGACAGCTCGTCTATGCTGTATTCTCCGAGCTTGGGGATCAGATGGTTGAAGACGATATCTCGGTAGCTGTTGTAGGTCTTATCCTTTAAGGACGGCATCACGTAGTTTTTTAACCAGTCCAATAGCCAATCTTTATATAACATACCTTTCCTTTCGTAAGTTGTTTTTTCAAAAACGGAGAGCGGGACCATTGATGTCCGACTCTCCGTCTCTTTTCTTTATGATGCCTTTTGCATTTTGCTCCGCACTCAAATTATATCATTTTTCGAGTGCTTTTTCAAATTGTAAATATTTCCTTCTGCTATGATTCTGCTATTAGTTCTACTGTATAAGTTAACCTTGTGGGTTCACTGTGAACCCACCCACGGTCCAGCATATAGGCATAGTTATCCCTTGGCAGGTCGGTATTTTTCAAAATCTTTTACAGTAAACAGCAGTGAGCTTTTCGCGCCGCTTTGGCGGTATCTCTGCTCCACCTTAATAAATCCGTG
The DNA here is from genome assembly GCA_017461745.1 of Clostridia bacterium. Taxonomy (GTDB): domain Bacteria; phylum Bacillota; class Clostridia; order Oscillospirales; family CAG-272; genus HGM12713. The sequence goes on from JAFTXE010000125.1 coordinate 11,494, forward strand.
CCTTTCAAGGTCATCGATAGCGCGCTTTACCGTTGACCTTGACATAGACAGATCCATAGCAATCTTACGCTCGGACGGCCAACATTTGCCGTCCGAGTTTGCTCTTTGTACGAGGTAAAAATACACCGATATAGCTCTGTTTGGAAGTCCTGCTGCGTAAATTGACTCGAAGTAATTCATTGAGGGCTGTCTCCGTTTTGCCTACGGTCAACTACACGCCTGTCGGGACTTAACTTACGGTTCTTATCCTTGAGAGTCTTTGGTGTCCTTCCCATTACCTGCTCCACGTAGATAGCTCCCGACATATCGCCCTCGTCTCGTGTTCTTTGTTGGCACAGATGAGGGTATTTTGCTTTTATTGCCGCTACGAGCGTATCTCTGCTCGCATATTTGATGGCGTTGCTGTCACGGACAGGCACGCAATAGGGCTGTTTCTCGAACTCTATGCCCCATTCAAAGAACAGCTTCAGCTTTACTTTGATGGGATAAAAACCTGTTTTTGTGACTATAAATGTTCCTTTTGGCAGAGACTTTAATTCGTCTGCGGTCATAAGCGGGCGTTGTATCATATCCAGAGAGCGTGACGGAGAGTCCTTGCTCTGACTTATCGAGCCTGACATAACGGTCTTTACTCCCATAGACTCGGACAGTCTTTCTGCCGACTCGGAGTTGGGCGCAAATCCGCCGAATACTGTGAGCTGTGTGTTGTCAATAATTATCTCCGCTCCTTCCTCTCCGTAGTTCTTTTCGAGCTGTGCGAAGGACTGGATAATGGGAACTATGCTTACACGTCTCGATCTCGATGCCGAGAACATCATCTCCGCACTTTGTATAGGCGGGAGCGTACCGAACTCATCACAGTAAAATACCACTCTGTTTTTGAGCTTACCGCCGTTCTCATCGGCAACGGCAAGTATCTCTCTGTATAGCTGCTGAATGATAAGAGAGACCATGAAATATTTGCTGCTGTCTTCCTCGGGCATTATTACGAAGATAATGCTTTTTTCATTGCACAGCTTTTCGGCATCTATCTCTGTTTCCGAGCACATAATGGTTTCAAGCTCGGAATCGAGGAATGCGTTAAGCCTTGAGAGCGTGGTCGACATTACCGACGCCATCGACTGCTCGGAGGTGTTGAGAGCCGCACCCGCAAACCACTTGGCTTTGTGGTCATCGGGAAGCATCTCCATGAGCTGTTGGAACTGATTCCTTTTGTCTCTGCCGGGGGCGAGAAGCTCTTGGATTATCTTGAATACAGAGACGATATGTCTTTCCTCGGGATTGCAGAATTCCGCTACCAGAAGAATAGAGGCTGTCAGCAAGCCCTCGGCGGCATCGTAGAAGTAGCTGTTCTGTCCGAAGTTACCCGATTCCATGCCCGAAAGGATTATGGTCTTTGAGATTATTTTTGCATATTTCTCGGCTTTGGCTTTGTATTGCAATTCGCCTGTTTCCTTATACTTGTCCATGTACTTGTTTACAAGGTGCAAAAGATTGTTTCCGTGAGAGCGCATAGGGTTTCGCAGGTCTATGACGGATACGTTATAGCCGTAGTATTTTGAGGCTATCGTGCCGTAATTTCTCATCAGATCCCCTTTGGTGTCGCTTGTAAGAATTGACATTCCGGAGGCGAGAGCGTACTCCAAATTTGGGTATAGCCAAAACGCGGTTTTTCCGACTCCCGCTGCTCCCACCATCATACAGTGTACGTCACCTGTATCTACAAGAGCAATCGTCTCGCTTCCTTGCGTTTTACAGCCTACGACTATACCTTGCTCTGTCGGTCGGGTGTCGGGATCGTCACGCCATTCTTTTGGCTTGAACGGTACGTGCTTGTACACGTCCTTTATTTCCTTGCGCGTAGCCCATCTCGCCGTTCCGTGCTGACCGTCACCTACGGTCTTATTTTTTATCCCTCGCATACTGTACATATAGGCAAGAGAGGAAATGAGAACAAAAATACCGCCCATAACGGCGGCTACCAATAATAAAATTTTTACGCCTTCCATACACACCTCACATTGTCATTTCCATTGATTCTTTTTGCTGAACCTGTGCTTCAAGCTCTATCGCTCCGTCAAGGCGCAGACACATCATTGCAAACTTCTGCATACTGTGGCATTGACTTTCGATTTCAACACGGGTAAAGGTATCCTTATCCGTAAACGACCTTTCGAGATTTGAAAAGTATTCCTTTAGATCGAGCATCTGATTGACTGAATTCTTTGTATCTTTATGAGGCATATACCCCTTGAATATCTCCTTTATGACCTCTGCGGAGCTTGTTTCTTTCTCAATCTGCGAGCTTCTGCATACACAAAAAGCAATAGCAATTTTCGACATATTGAAGAGATGCTGTTGTTTTTCCGAATTTGAAACTGATTTATCCGCTTTATCAAGTAAATAGTCAAGTCTTTTAATTGTTTTGCCTATAATATAGCCTTTGCTTTCAAAAATACCCTTGCAGTTTTCATCACAATATAAGTCAATAGTCTGAAGTCCTCGGCAACGCATTTTTATATGCTCCATACGGGGATGCTCGGATGCGGGAATTGCTTCCTTTCCGTTCAAAGCTTTCAGGTCCTCATCCCAATCCTTATATGTGGGCATAGCTCTCCACAGAGAGTAATCTCCCACGCTTCTGATGTTTTCTGCTACACGGTAGGCTCCCTCAATACCCGCCCTGTCGTGATCGAGACAGAGGTAAACGTTTTTTATATTCGGATAGCTTTTAAGCATACGTATTGCGGCAATATCTGCGGTAGAGCAAAGCGCAACGTAGGAGTGCTGTTCCCAATCCTTTTTGTGAAGCGAAATATACGCAAGCATATCTATAGGAGCTTCAAAGACGTACAGCCTATCCGATTCGCCTACATAATTGAAACTGTAGTTAGGATCGCTGCTTTCTGCGTTGCCTTTGAAGCTTGAATTTGAGGCTGTGGATCGCTTCTGTATATGCTTTGGAACACCGTTTTCGTCAAGCCCCACGAATACGGCGTTGTGGTATTCCGCATCCTCGAATATCAACCCCTTGTGAACAAAGGCATCCACTACCTCTCGGTCAATAAATCTTTCGTTTAACAGGTACGCATATACACGGCGCATATCCGCATTTTTAGGCGGTACTTCAAAAGGCTTCTTGGGCTTCTCATTTTCCCGTGGCTCTCTCGGCGCTCTTTCAATGACAGCTCCCGCGCCTCTGCCAAGCAATGCTTGAACGGCTTCGGGATAGCTCATACCAAAGAATTTTTGCACGAAGCTGACAGCCCCGCCGCCTATAAGCTCATATTGGCTGAACCATTCACAGCCTTTGATGGATACCTTGCCGGTCGGAGCTTCCCACCAATATTCGTTGCCGTGTTTTTCTACAGATTCGCCAACTGTACGCAAATATGATACGATATTTGCTTCATTTGCGCCTTTCTTTTCCTGTTCGCTAAAATGAATATATGGCATATTTTTTCCTTTCTGTGATTTTTATTATGTGTAAGTCATTTCCGCATTCTTCTTGTCCTCGATCTCCCGACGCTGACGCTTATCGATGAAGCTCTTGCCGTTATCATCATTGTCGATTTTATCCCTAAAAATATTGGCAAGGCTGCGGAATAGACTTGTGACTGCAACGGCGCTCGGAGGCTTGCGCTGTTGGCTGTAATATTGCTTTCCGTTATGCGTATAGGAATGACTGCTCCCGCCGCCTTTACTGCCGCCTTTATCTTCACTTTTTTTCTGTTCTTCCTTTTGAGAGCTTATAGAGAAGCTCCCGCCGTTCTCACCGTGTATTCGCATAGCTTCACGGATTATCTCGTTCTTAATGCTCTTGAATTCCTTATTCTGCGATAGCGGGATCTTCGGTGGCAAGTCGCTTGTATAGGTCTTCAGTATCTCATATTTTTTATCATACCAAAGGTCGTAAAGCACGGCAATACGAGTATCCTTCGCAAGCTCATCGACTATGGAATCTATAAGCTCCTTAACGTCCTTTTGGAGATATCCGTAAACCTTCTTCGATTTGGTGGCTTTCAGTCTCTCGGACAGAAGCATCAGCTTTTGCTCTATGACGGGGTTATCATACGTTCCGTTATCTATGCGTTCCATGATGTCATCAAGCATAGCTTTCCAGTCATTTTTCAATGCGTCACGGCGCTGTGTTTGCTCACGGTAGATGTGCTGTAGGTCATCCTTGAATATGTCCTGACCGAGAGCCGAGCGCATCTTCCTCACACCTTCACGGGAGAGATATCCTCTTTGCGCGTTGGTAGAGTACGCTATGAGGTGTATGTGAGGATGGTGACTCTCATTATGAAACGCCGCATACCATTTAAGCTCCGACATTGGTATCTTCAAGGCATCGGACAGCTCTTGCGTATGCTTACGGAGAGTATCTCTCCATTGGTATGCGTTATTGTATCCGAGACGCTCAGCATCCTCACGGCGCAAGGATACTATCATCGTCCAAAAATTTCCTGTGTGAGCATTAAGTTCCGCGGATACCTTCGAGAGAATTATATCCTCGTCATCGGCAGAAAACAGACCGTGAGAGCCGTGCTTTTCGACTCTCGGACGGGTAGCGATATAATCGGCATAGGTTGTATTTTCCAACACATTTTGCGCGTTATCTTCAAGAGCACGAGCTATAAACTCAGAAGCGTTCTTGGCGGTCGGTTTTGCTACATAATCCTCGTATTCGAGCATCTGAACGCTGTCGGGAAAGCGTTCCAAGATATCTTTTATTATTTCCGTCTGCTTTTTGGTGACAGAAACATTCTCCTTGACTTCATATAACTTTTCAACACCTTCCCGTGTGGCAATATACTTAACAAGCCCGCCTATATTTTTCTTTGAGGCGGGCTTGTAATATTTGAATTTTGTAACTAACTTTGCCATTTGACAGCGGTATCAAGAGAGAGCGTTCCGTTGATGCGTTTTACTTCTTCCTCGCATTCTCTGCGGAGCTTATCAAGGCTATCTTTAGGAATATCCATTGTGGCTGCCATTACGTTCATCAGCATACTCATCTCTATAGCTATGCGATAAAGATTTCTATTGTATCTGTTTTCACTGTCTCGAATTATACTTTTCATCGTAGCTATGACGATGCTTGGGAAGTAATCGGGATTGTGTTCAGAGGCAACGTATCCCGCATAGAAGCGTATCGCCTTTTCTACAAATTCGTTCATGGTAGTACAGTTATCTGCTTTATACCATTGCTGAATAAGTATCATGGTATCATCCTGAATACGAAAATTATATCTTTTTTTGCCGTCGTTTTCGTCTTTGTTCGTGTTTTGCATTTTTTGTTCATTCCTTTCCGCTGCGCAAAAAGGGGATATCAGATCCAACCGATTACGTAGCTTTTAATATTTGACGTCATTGTTTTCTTCTGCCGAAGCAGAACTGTCGCTCCGGTGATAGTTTTTGAGTTTTTTGTTCAAACCTCTTGACAAAATATCACTTTAGTGATACAATGGCAGTAAGCAGAATTGGAGGTAATTAAAATGGATAAAATAATCACATTGTTTCACGGTTCAAAGAAAATCGTAGAAGCTCCGACATTTGGAGAAGGAAAGAAAACCAATGACTTTGGTCTTGGTTTTTATTGCACCGAAACAGAAGAACTGGCAAAGGAATGGGCAGTTTCATCTTTGCAAGATGGTTTTTCAAACCGTTATACACTTGATACCGAATATATGAATATCTTAAATCTCAACAGTCCCGAATATACAATCCTTAACTGGATCGCAGTTCTTGTCGAGCATCGCATTTTCTCAATCAAAACACCTGTCGCACGAAGAGCTAAAAGATACTTGATCGATAATTTCGGTATCAACGTTAACGCCTACGATCTGATTACAGGCTATCGTGCAGACGATTCCTATTTTGATTACGCAGAGTCTTTTCTTAATAACGGAATATCCGTAGAACAACTTGCAAAAGCAATGAGGCTTGGCAAGCTCGGTGAGCAGATCGTTCTGAAGTCTCAATTTGCATTCTCTCGTATCAAATTTGAAGGCTTTGAGGTTGCCGAGAAGGAAGAATTTTATGTTCTTCGTAAATCACGAGATGATGAAGCTAATCAGCTTTATCTTGAAATGCTTGAAGAAGATAGTGACGGATTGTATATACAGGATATCATAAGAGGGGGGATTACAAATGATGACCCGCGCATACCAAGAAATATATCTAAATAAAGCGCAATCTATATTGGGCGATGCCTTTGATTATGCCATAAACACTTGCGGAATACTCGGAAGCAACTTTATAAAGCTGTTTTTGGCAAGCACTGTCAGCAAGCGAATGGAAAACGGCGAACCCGCATATCTTGCCGGGAAAAGCGGCATAGAACTTGTGACAGAAATTGTAGCCGAAACAATGGGAAAAGAAATCGACCAAGTCCCCAAAGAACGCTTCAGTCGTTCTAAAGAATATTGGATCGGGTGGGCTGTAGCCTACTATCAATGGTACTCTTGCAGAAAATACAGCGAGATATTTAAGGCAATTACCTTTGCGGACTTGCAGCAAATGTACTACACATTACACGAATCGGACATTACAAAATTTGTGGACATTGCAGATGAGCGTGTAAGACTATTTTTTACCGATACCAATCTCAAACGTATTCGGAGCGCATACGGCTGTACGCAAGCGGAACTCGCCAAAAAAGCAGAGGTTAGCTTACGTTCCATTCAAATGTATGAGCAACGCAATAAGGACATAAACAAAGCAAGTGTTGAAACTGTATACCGTCTTGCAAAAGCACTTGGATGTTCTATGGAAGATTTAATCGAGAAATAAATGCTATCTTAACCTACGAAAGCATCTGTCGGGAACGATGGGTGCTTTTTCTGTTTTTATTACAATATTCTCCTTTGACATGGTTTATAAAAAAGGCGCCAAGAAAGGCGCCAGCAGAAATGCTTATATTACGTGGCATTGAAGGCATTTTTTAGAAAAAAGGCGCCTGTTTTGGCACCACCCCCTCAAAAAAGGCGCCAAAATATTTTTGAATGCAAAAGCCCCGCAACCCTTGCAAACACGGCGTTCCCGGTCGGCTCTGCCGTCCGATGTGGCAAGGACAGGCGCAAAAAGGCGCCAGTCCTTTCTCCCGCTTGAAAATCGAAGCATCAAATCTGCTCCTGTGACCCCTACATACCGCCCATGATCATTCCCGAATCCTCGGATTGCTGACGCTCAAAATTAAGCTCAACACCCGCATCCTGGACGGCATCCAAAATGCGTTCCTGAATATCCTTAACGATATCAAAGCTGACAACAGCCTCACCGTCTTCCTTGATCATATGGATACCAAGATGTTCGCAATATTTTTCAACGAGATCCCAGCAGTCGTATTCGAGGCTATCGAAATAAGTCATCGATGAGCAGTCAATAGGTTCTTCGGGGAGAAGAATTTCGCACTCGTCACCGAGATTTACGATTCGTCCTTGCTCTCGAAGCTCGTCAATAATTTCTTCATCGGTAAGCTTTCTAAAGGAGTCTTCGCCGGGGACAAGAGCAAGAGTGCGTCCGTTATCCCACCTCATGTGTATCTGCCCCATATCATCAACGTAATCGACCGTACCTCTCGTTCCCGACGGTACGGGAGCAAATGGATCGTTCATGACATTTAGCTCAATTCTTGTACCTTTAGGGTACATTTCTTTTTCTGACACAGATTGGCTCATATTCGCATATTCCTGCTCCATCTTAAAGAAGTATTCCTCGCCGTCAAACTCAACGTATTCAAATTCCGGACGAGTCTGCATGACGTTCAAAAAAACATTTTCATTGAACAGTGAGTCCCCGAATTCGGAACGGATATCATCGACAAGTAAACGGTAAATTCCGTCCTGATTGTTTGTCTTTGCCTGTTGAACATATTTGTCCACAGTGCGTTCCATATAGGTATTGAATTCATCAAGCTCGGGATACTGTATAAGTCTGTATATCTCTCTTGCGTAGGGGATATGCGCGGAATATGTGGCAAATGCCTGTCCTGCCGAATAAACGATGATACCGTCCTCGCCGTTCTTATTCAGTACAAGAAGACAGTGCTTGATATTTGAGCTGTCGGTGTACATAGCGTTTGCGTTATCCGCAATAAAGTCATAGTCAAGCAATAGATTTTTCTTGAAATGCTCGTATTGTCCGACGGGAAGCTCCACAGCCTTTTCCACGGTGCAATAATAGGTATTATGTTCCTCTTTTTTATTTTGAAGCGGAACGTTTATGATGCTTGATACCATAATCACATACTCATCGACATATCGAAGCCGTGGGAATAAGAGTTATCCTCGGATTCATCGTCATCAAAATCCTCTGACTCCGTCTCGTCATCCTCGTAAAACTCTCCGTCCTCTATGTCATCATCGGTAATTTCTTCATCATCGGATTCCATATCCTCGTAGGCTTCTTATAGCGATAGGTAATCCTTTGAAGTTATCTTCAGATTTTCCCCCGCTCCACACCGTACGTGACCCTTTCGAGTCATACGGCGTTCCATCAATGATACCATTCCATTAGATTAATGCAAATTTACACATTTCGAGAAAACAAAGCAAATATTATTTTATTTCTGGCAGTTCTGCGCTTTTGCGCAGTTTATTCAGCTTTCGAAGCATTTTATCATTCAAATTTAGAATATCAAGATAGTAGGCGATAGTTTCGCTTTTACTTGCGTGTATAAGTTTATGAACATCGCAGTGTACAATAATAAGGTTAGAGTATTTATCTGTTCCACCCTTAGATTTTGGAATAATGTGATGACAGTGTAGTTCGTCATAATCCAGTACATTCCCCGTAATCGCACACTTACCCCATTGAGCCGCATATAATGAGATACGATTGTCGGAAAATTCGATATTTTCGCTCATCTCACTTTTTCTCATCAGCTCCCATAGAATATTCATATTAATCTGTAAATTCTTATGGATTTCCTTGCGCCCCTCGGGAGTATATTTGCATATTTCCTTACGCTTATACATTGGGTGTTTTGTACGAATATATCCTATCGGACACAGTGGTCGCTCATCTACAAATCGTAGTTGTTTTGAACCACCGTATCTGTCCTTGATATATCCTTTACCTAAATCACCCTTTTTCTTGATACGACATTCTAACCTATGATTAAGCTGTGGTAAAACAGCTTTAGCAATACGGTTGCAATCTTGGCTGATATGGGTGGCGTATTGATAATAGTTATGAATACCCCATACTTTACAATTGTAATAGTAAACCCCGAGCCTCCCTTTCTTAGTGTTGGCTGGAGCTTCCATAAGTTGGATTTGCTCCAACAGCTTTGATGTTTCCCGTATTAACGCTTTATCCGACATATGAGAACGAACCACATAGGAATTTCCTTTCTTAACAGCCTTCATTTTGAAGCCGAGATAATCAGAGTAATTCCTTTTAAGATTAATAATTTTGGACTTGTCCTCGCTAATTTCCAGTTTAAGCCTCTCATTGAGCCACCGCTTAACGGCAATAAATACTTTCTTTGCATCTTCATAACTACGGCAAAAGATTTTAAAATCGTCAGCGTATCTGATGATATACATTTCTTTTAAATTCGAAGTTGCCAAAGCACGTATTACTGGGCTTCTATCGGTAGTTCCGTTCTTCATAGTTCTTGTTTGGTAGTTGTGTTCAGTTGGAATAGTCTCCCATTGACTCGCAATCCACCAATCAAGCTCATTGAGGACGATGTTCCCGAATAGCGGAGAACATAAACCTCCTTGTGGCGTTCCTTTGGTAGGATAAACCTTGTTTCCACTCGGAAGTATTATCGGAGCTTTTAACATAGCTGTTATCATGCTCAGTACCTTTTTGTCTCGGATACCAAGCGCCCACATCTGCTGTCTTAACTTTGTATGGTTCACATTGTCGAAAAAGCCTTTTATATCAACATCAACAACATAATACAGGTGTTGCTTCTGTATCATTCGATAGCATTGCGCAAGTGCATTTTCAGCCGAACGATTTGGTCTGAAGCCATTGCTTCTTTCAAAGAATTTTGCTTCACAAATCGGCTCTAAAACTTGCAAAATACACTGTTGCACAACTCTATCCCAAATGGACGGTATACCCAGCGGACGAGTTTTTCCGTCGTGCTTGGGTATTTCCACTCTTTTCACAGGCTTAGGTTGATAAAATGCCATTTTCCGTTTAGCAAGCTCGACAAACTTATCTTTCGGAATTGTTTCCAAGTCCTTGATTGTTTTCTTATCTACGCCTGCCGTGTTGCTGCCTTTGTTTCTTTTTATATTACGATATGCCAAAAGTATATTTTCCTCAGATATTATGAGGTCATACAGTTTTGTGAAAACCTTGCCGTTTTTGCTCTCGGCGTATAACCTATCGAAAGTATCTGTAAGGTCATAATACTCTGCATGCCGTAATTTCTTTTGTTTTGGTGTTTTCTTCGAAATCAACTCAGTCAACGCCCCCTTTCAGGATTGTTTTTCTTTGTCATACTCGAAGCTGAATTTATTTGCATTTCATATTTGTTAATATCATTTGACTCGTGGCTGTTCCTCCACTCTCATTACAAGAGCTTCATCGGTCGTGCCACTACTTTCACTGTAATTAAAGACGCTTATTATTCTTCGTCGTCACCGTGCGTAAAGCACGTTATACAGCTTCCTACGTTCCGATAATCCTATCTGTACATATATCCTTAGGTGCCTACTATAAGCCAGTCAGCTTGAAAGTGCCTATAACACTTTAAGGTATTTCATAGTGACGAATTTTACTTTACCTCACTGACCCCACATTGTGGGACTACACATTTCTGTGCATTAATGCTCTTGACTCCTTTTGTCGTAGGTTCGTCGGTACAGCCTTTTGTACATACTCACCATAGATATTTTATAGACCCCCGACATATAGGTTGCGCACTCCGCCTCCGGAGCGTTTTCGTGAATGAAATATCATTCTTACGGCAACTCTCTGCCGACTTCACCGAGCTTCTGAACATCTGCCTTTTGAGCAGAGCCAGTCGGAGAATTAGGGAAGCGTTTCAGGGCGTTACCCCCTCATTCCACTATTCGGATTATCAGTTCTCCAAGTACATATTTTTAAGAACTCCTTTCAATTTCTCTAAATTTGTGCTTGTGCCTAACCTTTTCAGTTAGGAACGTATCGCACCATCGCTCATTTCTTCCTCAGTGGCGGTAATGTCCTCGGACATATCCTCATCTTCCTCGGCCTCAGCCATTTCTTTTTCGGCTTTCTGCTTATCCTGCATCGCCTGATCTTCTTCCAAGACCTTAGTAATAAAGTCAAGGAAAAACTTGTTTTTCTTGAGTCCGTGGCGGTGGAGATAATCATTGAGCTTCTCAAAGATCTCGTCCGATGTCTGGAATGCGATAGTTCTTGTTTTTTCCATAGTAATTTCCTCTTTCTCATTAAATTTGGGGTGTAGCGCGTCCTGAAGGGCGCGTTCAATAAAGTCTGACATTGTCATCTCATGGCTTTCCGCATAGGCTTTGACCTCGTCGTACAATTCCTCGAGTATCTTTGCGGATATGCCTTTTCTTTTACCTGTCGGCATCTTCTTTGCTCCTTTCCAATTTCTTTTTCAGTATCTCGGACACTATCTCGTCAACAGATATCCCCATTTGCTTTGAGAGCATCAAGAGCTTATCCGAGAACGGGGCGGGGATGTATATCTCCCGCAATATTTTTTCATCTGTGCCTTGTTCCTTTTTCTGCATATAAATCCTTTCTACATACTTTGTACTCTTATTTCCGAAAAGGTGTCCTCATCGTTATAATTCGGACAGTATGACGTAAAAAACATAAGGTCGAAGTCTTCATCAACTTCAAGGTCGGACACGATCTCCGAAAAATTGTGCAGATGGTCTTTTATCTTATTCAGCATATCCGTGTCCGAGGGCAGAGAGATACCAAAGCGTTCGTTGATCTCGGAGAACGGTATATGGATATTTCCGCTCATCGTATCCGCTGTGCCTTCGTCAATGATATACTCGGCTATGGTCTGCGCATAACTATCTCTGTCAAAATAGCGGGCAAGCGATGTAAATCCCATTTCACGTATCTCATTATCGGTCATTCCTATAACCTCAGAAAGCGTAACGTAGAAGGCTTCTTCCGGTTCTGTTTCGTTCATCCAAGCCAAGGTTCTGCCAAGAAGGTCATATATACGATTGCTTTTAACATCGTTCTTTTCGGCAACAAGATCTTCGTACCAACCGTCCATGTATCCTATAATAGCGTCGTTGAGCGATCTTTCGGTAAGGTCGGGAATATCATATTTTTCCGCAAGGCAGAAATCGTCAAGCTGATTGGCATAGCTGTCATCACCTGCGGGATATATCTGACAATAATATCCGTTACAGATATCGTCCTCACCCGTATTGTAATTGTGTCGAATGATACCTCGGTCTATTGTACTCGTTATCTCAAATCCCCTGTATCTCATAGCTAAATCCTTTCTCTTGATTCTCCGAGGGCTTTTCGTTATAAACATTTACTTTTGACCAAGTCAGATAATCCTTAATATCCTCGAGCGTTCCTTCGGCTTCCATTTTGGGTATGTCATTTATGTCCCCGCCGTTTGCAAGATGCTCGGCAGCACCTTTTATCTCCCAAGGGAACGGACAGGCAGGGATTCCCGCAAGCATAATAATTTGCTTTGCTATTTCTTCTCCGTGTTCCTTACGGACTGTATCAATAGCGTAAGCTATCTCACCGAGAAATGTTTCAGAGCTTTTAAATTCATAGGGATCGGTTTCCTTATCGGGATTGTCCATATCCTGCAATTCCTTTGCCCATTCATGCCATATATCCAGGACACCTTCCGAATTTGGAAATATGGACGTAATGAATATTGAAAAGTCATTAAAAGTCATATCTATATTTCCTTTCACATCTCTAATGTCGGCTCATTGTTTTGATGAGAATTGTCGCTTGTGCTATTTACCCATCTGTCGTAATCTTTTTCCGATACGTATCCCGCAAGCATAAAGGAAAAATCCTTTACTCGTTCCGCATCGCATCCGCTGACCTCTATCTGAACTCCGTAATCGCCGTCATAGATACGCTCAACCTTTGCGCAGAGAACATCATCCCAATCCTGTTTTCCTTCCTCGGTCAGCGTGTCTCTGTTCAGCTCTACGATGGTCGCAAGCTCGTGTTCCTCGTCTCTGTCAACGAGATGTACATCTTCAAGGGAGCATTCTATAAGGTCTTTCAGCGTAAAGCTCTTATTTCGCTCACTTGCAAGACTCCTTTCAATACGGCATTCCTTACCCGAAAGCAGAAGAGCCATAACGTCGCTGCGTTCAATTTCCGAACGGACAAGAGCGAGCTTTGATTCTTCAAGCGCGTCAAGGATATCATCAGAGGTATAGACCTTTACCATATCTCCGTCGTGTACATATACATAACCACATTCAAGGTTGTATTCCACCACTGCCGTGATACGTTCATCTTTGACAGCAGACGTTAAAAGAACCGAAAACACCTCAGCGCTTATGATTTCCGTTCCGTCCTCACCAAAATACTCGTGTACGATGGTATCGGGTGTCCAATGAAGATGTCCGTTTGCTTCAAGCTCACTATATATATTAGCGGAGCTGAACAGTGTCTTTATATTGCTGGACGTGAAATAAATAACGTCAACACCGTCGCTGATGCTATAAATTGCAAAGCTACCGTCGGGGAATTTCGGCTCTGTTTCTTGTTTGGGCACAAGTTCTTCATAGAGGGCTTCAATATGTCTGACGATTTCCTCGTCTATGTCTCTGCCTTGTTCGGCAAGAACCTTCTTTAAGGCATCGTATTTGCGGTCATCAAGGTTTATTGTTTTTTCTGCCATAATTACCTCACATACTCATAGACGGTTCGGTATCCTCGTACATATCCTCGTCATCGTCGGGATACAGCTCTTTATTGCTCAAATATATTTCGAATGCGGATTTTTTGGAATCGAGTGATGCATTCTCATTTTTCTCTGACGTATATACTGCCGTCAGCATATCCTCGAGATCGTAACTGCGCCAAAGAGCATCGGGAGAATCGCATACGGATACGAGGCTGTTGTCGAGATCAAAATCAATAACGGCTGCGATCTGCTCGTCCGTTACAATGTTTGCTCCGATTTTTACAAAATCCTCGGATTTTAGCTCATTTCTGCATCCGAAGTATTCGTAAAGCTCGTTCTTGCCGACCTCTCCGCTTACGTATCTTCTGTATGCGTTTGCCGCGCTGTAGAAGCTGTTCTGAAGCTCGGTATAAAAACAGGTGTCCTTTCCGTCCTTGCGAATACGGATATAGGCAAAGCGCATTTCATCTTCAAGCTCCTTTGCAATAATAAGCTCTATACGCTTTTGTTCTCTTATGGGGACGGTAGTCTCGTAAAATGTTTCCATAAGTGTGCGCATCTCGTTCTCGAAATTCAGACCTTTGTTGTTAAGCGTTTTTCGCAGAGCCTTATATTTGTGTTCGTCGAGATACGTTGTAATAATTCTGTCAGCCATAATTACCTCCTGTGGCTATGAATATAAATTATTGAATTGCTGTCTTTCCTCATCAGTGAAGTAGATGCCGAAGGCAGAAGAGATATTGTCGAGAAGGTCGTTTTCCTCACTCTGTAACAGAAAGCAGTCCGCGTATCTCTCATAAAAATCTTCTTCCGTCTCCTTACCGACAAGGCAAGATATATAAATAGTCTTGGCTTTGGATATATCCGTATCCGAAAGCCCATTGACCTCAAAGACCGTCTCTATACGGTCAAGCTCGTTCTTATGCTGTTCCATAAGCTCTCGCTGCTCGGCGGGGAGGGTGTTCTTTATCTGCTCATAGCTTATGAATTCAGAGATGTCGCCTGACATACCGCCGAACAGTCCGAATACAGCGATAACGGGCAAAAGAGCTATAACTATCGCTATTCCGATAACATATACTAAAAATTTCCGTCCTTTCTTATCGCCAAGAAGTATTGCCAAGACCTTTTTGGCAACCTTGGCTATTACTGCGCCTACTGCGGTAACACACCTTCCTTCTTTACATAGTCATATCCAACCCATCAATATGGGATTGCATTTCGGCTCTTATATTGCCTCGGTACATAAATTCACGCTCCCTCGAATGCAGTTCCTCTGCCGTAAGACCTATTGCTTCCAGCGCCTTGTCAAGAACGGGGCGTATGTCCGTATCGTCTATTCCCATCTTTGTAACGAAACCGCCGTAATCTGCGAAATATTCGGTTATACATTCATCTTCGGGAATACCGTACAGTTCCTCATAGGTGGCTATAAGATCGACGTTTAGAGGAGTAGCCAAACTACAGTCATCATACTCAACGGTAGCAATGGGGATTACGTCATAGTTGCCGTTATCCCCAAGAAATTCGAGTATCTCCTTTTGCTTTGCTTCCGTAAGGTCATCCCAATATATTTCGATTCTTTCCACAGTTCACCTCTTACATTGACATACCGATGTCCGCATCGTTATCCTCATCCAAGTCTTCTTGCGCACCTGTCATATACTGATCGTAAGCGTCACTGTAAATCTTGTAGGCTTCCTCTCCCATTTCCTTGAGCTTTTCCTCATCAAAGCACCATAACGGATATTCACAAAATCCGCTGTGTTTGCTCAGTCCTGTTGACGATGCCATTTCTTGCTGCAATAGCTGATCGTAGAAATCACAATTATTCGCATCGATGTATGCGCAGTTTTTCATTCCGATGAACTCTCCGAAGGAAACTGTAAGCATACAGTAATCATCCGATTGTCCGTCGGTGATCTGATCGAGGGCAATAGCAATTCCGGGCATCGTTTTTCCCATAAAGTCTCTTGTGGAGTATAGCTGAAGGCGAGGCTTGACGGTCAAGCGATTACCCATAAAATCGGTTATCTCATATGTCATCATCTACCTCCCGCGCTTCCAAAGAGCTTTGCCTTGTATTCGGGAGCTATGACCTGCAAGAGATATCTTTCATTTCCGCATTTAAACAGGCACGTACCTCTTTCGGGATACTTTATAAGCTCATATTCCGACTGCTCGAGCTGCAGAGCGTCCATAAACTCACGAGGATTTATGTTTCCCGCATTAAAGAGGAATTGATGTGTGGGGATGGAGAACAAGGGCTTTGTAAGCTCCTTCACCTCGGGCAATAAAAAATCCTCGATATTCTGACTTGCCAGAATGATCGAGGATTCCTTTTTTCTTACGCGCTTCATAGCGTTTCGGATATATTCGATTGCCGTGCGGTTGGTAAGGAAGAGATACAGCTCGTCAATGGATGCCGCCGTATGTCCTTTGGTAAGGAGCTTATGGTTCATATACGAAAGTATGTTGAAGAGCATAGCATCCTTGAGCTTCTTATTGGCTTCCATAAGTCCTTTTACGCCAAAGACGAGGAAGCGGTCATCGGAGATATTGGTGTGTCCGTTGAAGAATTTGCTTTCAGCTCCTACGCACATGGAGTTAAGTCCGAGGCACAGCTCGCGCAGAAGCTTCTCGGTAAAGAGCGAGTGAGAGCCTTTCTCATACTTTTGGTATTCGCACTTTACTATCTCGTAAAGGTCTTCCATGGTGGGATAGTCCGTAGGCTTCAGCCTGTCGTAATCGGTATTATCGTTTATACCGTACTTTTCGTATAGCTGAGAGAGCAGAATCTCCAAGGCATCTATCTGCGCCTCATTGAAATTCTTATATACTCTGAAAAAGTCCTTGAGGTAGGAGATGTGCCGTGACAGTCTCGTTGCCCGTCTGAACGCTTCGGGAGCGTCCTCGTCCACGTCGGCGGTGTTTCCCGACCATTCCTTCGGTTCAAGAGGATTGATGATATACTCGCCCGACATAAGGTCGACGTAACAGCCGCCGAGGTTATTGCAAAGATCCTCGTATTCCTGTTCGGCATCAAGGCAGATGACCGACTTGCCCGACATGCGAATATTGCAAAGCAGAAGCTTCAAGAGATAGGATTTGCCTTGTCCTGAATTCCCAAGAATGAGAATGTTGGAGTTGGTCTTATCGTCCGCGCGTCTGTCGAAGTCCACGATTATATTCGTGCCGAACTTATCCTTGCCGATATAAAAGCCGTTAGGATCGGTCTTTCCTGAGTAGTTAAAGGGATAGCAGTTGGCAACGGCAGAGGCGGGCAGAACTCTCTCGAACTGCGTTCCGAATACGTTGTATCCGCATGGCATACAGGCGATAAATCCGCCTTGCTGACGCATGGTAAGTCTGTCTACGGATATCTTTTCACGTGTCAGCTCCATAGCAACGTCGGACTGAAGCTCCTTGAGCTTATCCAGGCTGTTGGCGGACAGCTCAATAAAAACAGCGCAATGCAGAAGAGGCTCACGGTTCTTGCGAAGCTCCCCAAGAAGCTCCATAACGTCCACGAGGTTACCCTCGCCCATGACCATTTCCTCAATATCGTTTGAGCTTGCCATCATCTTGTTTTTTCTGCCCGCATTCTGTACGATCTTGTTTTGCTCCGCGCCGTCAACGTAGCGGGTGTACATGTGAAGCGTGACTGCTTCCTTGTCACCGAATCGGGCGAGAATGGCTTGGTCTGTGGTAGAGGGCGGATATTCTCTTATTGCCCACACACATCTGAAGCTGTCTCCGCATACAAAATGGTCTATGTTGAATTTTATGGTCGAAGGCACGACCATATCAAAGAAGTCCTTGATGTAGGCTTCGCTCTGTACGGCATTAGCGGGAAGTTGTTCCTTTTTTGACATTTGTTTTTCCTTTCTTCAAATGAAAAAACCGCATCCTTTTACAGATACGGTTTATTTGTATTAAATTTGTTTTTAGAGCATTGTCATTCCGCTGTCCTCTGACTCGGAAGGCTCAATGCCTTGCGCTATGTCATCAAGCATATCCATTCGTGTGCATATTGCATCACAGAGCGCATCGACACGGTCTTGCGTGAGGTATTCGGATTGACTTAATAAGTCATATATTTCATTCTCGATGCCGTCAAGGTCAGATATATCAAACACTGACAGGTCGGTTACCAATTCCAAGTTCCCAGAAGGATTCTTTTTCCACAAGGGACACTTTATATTAGAATCGTCCTCAGCATTTATCTGCGAGTCTATCTTATTGAACCACAGTGAATTTCCGCAATCGTATATGGGAGCCATTCCTATCCATTCAAGCGTTACGGCATTCCTGATCAAGCCGAAATTATTCAAGTGCCTATCCTCATTTACCGTCAGATAATCGAGAATGAGCATCTTTTCCATCTGCTCTCTTGCATCCTTTATGCCGAGCTTTTCACAGCAGTCGATATAAAAATCGTACTCGGATACCTCATTCCTACGCTTGAATGCCATCATAACGTATGCGGCTGACACAAGCTCAGTTTCGGGTGTAATGAAATTCTCGCAGTAACAGCATACCTCATCGTGTTCATTTATAAGTCCGTAGGTAACGTGAGGAATACCGAGGCGCTCGGCTATCATAGACGCTATAACTTCATTGTACGCTTCCTGATGATAGGGTGCGCTTGAGCCTTTAACAAGTACGCGCTTACCGTTCAGTATCTTCCATTTCTTTTTCAGATTACCGTTCGCCGTATTATCGGGGGAGAAGAGGCTCATTGAGTCACTCGACTTGCCCTTGCCAAAGAGTACGTTTCCTATATCCTCGGAAAAATCGTTATCAAAGAAGTTGATGCTTTTCCAATCCAAAGGCGCATCTACGGGTGATATCCAATACTGATCGGACAGACTGAGACCGAAGCATTTGTGTATAAGCTCCTGTGCAGAGGAAATATCCAACGTATCAAGCACATCACGAATTCCTTGACGGCTTGCGGGTATGGATCGGTTCATCCACCACTTGTTGAGTATCTTACGGTCAACGCCGATCTTGTTATAAGTTCCAATGGGAAGATGCTCCGCGTGATATATCTTCCCAAGGGCAGTGATATTCGCAAACTCGTCCATTTCCACATCCATGACCTTAACGTCACGGTGCATAAGCGTATATAACACGGTATCATCTCCTTTTCGTCTTATTTTATCCATTATACCACACTTTCTGCAAAAATGCAATAGAAATAATCAATCGGGGATTATCCATTTTCTTATAAGTCTCTCGCCGTCAACGTCATCTATGGAATCCTCGCAGAGATGTCCGAAATAGCGTGAGAGAAATCTCTTTATATCGTCCTTGCTCGCGCGTTTGCAGTCAAAGCCTTGGTCGTTTATCTGCTTTTCAAGGCGGTTGAGCATAGCGAAGGTCTGCTCATTACCTGTTTTCGGAATGCGATAGCAGAACATAAACTCGCGGGCGGTGGACATCTGAAGCTGTATATCGTCGAGGAATTTCATATCCCGCCTAAGCAGTAGCTGTACCTTGAGATTCTGTTCCTTTTCCGCTTTTTTAGCAAGCGACAGCTTATTGTACTCAAAGTTCTCACGAGCATCGGAACAGATTATCTCTATATCGGGCTGTACCGTGAGGAGCTGCATAAGGTGCTGTATCTTCAGCTCGATGTTCGCTTCCGACAGTACGGATATATTGCTCGGCTGCACGAGAAAGTATACAAGCTCACCGTGATTCTCGGTTTGAAGTCCGTTCCTCGAAAAATGGCTTATGCCAATAAGCTCGGCGGTGGATAGCTTTCTTTTAGCCATGTCTTTTTCTCTCCTTCCATTCAAAGTATTGCTGTGTTCCAATAAAAAAGCTCCATGCCCGTTTTATAAAATCGAGTATGGAGAAATCGTCAAGCCGTATCGTGAGAAATCCGAATACAAGCGTTAAGGCGGCGGGAAATATAAGCCCCAGCTTTGCCCATGACACTGCTGATATCGCAAGGGCGATGCCGAGGATTATAATATCCCTGAGCGACCAGAACCATAGCTTGACCGACGTTCTCATGTTTTGTGGGTAGATATACTGTCTTTTCATCGTGTCTCCTTTACATGTCCAATGTAGGTTCATTACGGGTTATATTAAACGTCTCGTCATTTCTTATGTTGGGGCAGCACCACGGTTCATATTCAATAACAATTTCATTTTCTCTTACGATTGCCGATATAACGTTATCTGAATAGGATTTCAGAATCTCCGTAACGATTAAATATTTGATATCAGTGTCATTAACGATATCTATACCAAATCTGCCATTAAAGTAGTCTTCCGTAAATAATACCTTACTCGATGATGTAAGGCACTCTGCGCCATCAAAAACCATCTCACCTGAAATTAACCTTGCATATTCTTTTTTGTCAATGTAGCTCACAAGACTTAAAGGTCTTAGCTCCTGTATGTCTTTACACGTCATGCGACACTGCTTCTTAAGTATGCTATATATTTCTTCGGCATTATGGTTATGAGAAAGGGTGTGTATCAAACTCTCAATAATATGATTTTTATGTTCAAGCATGAGCTTGTTGACTTTATCGTAAAGGTAATGATAGTTATTATCGATATACTCGCATACGGTTTGCTTTAAATTTAAATTTTCAGTATAGCGGCGACGCATCGAAACGGATGTTATACATCTTCCTTTTGCTTCAATATTAAGTCTGTAATCATATCCTTGACAGTCGAATGATAATTCTTCGTAAGTTACTATAAACCCTCTGTATTTGAAAGTCTTTAACATATCCTCTCTCCTTTATTTTTTCGCTATCATTCTGCCTATATTGATTGCCGATGTGGTCGTGTGTACCGCGCTCATGGCGTTCACTCTCATGCTTGTATCAAGTCCGAACTGCTGTGCAATGCGAGGCACTTCGTTTGCCGCAAGCATAACTCCGAGACCGAGCATCGGGTGTGTCTGCATGGTTATAAGCCCCATAAACAAGAGCGTGTTCTGCATAAAGGTGGTAAAGCAGATAGCAATTATCTGCTTACACCATCCCGTAAAGCCTTCGGTATATCCTCTCGGCAGACTGAACATGTGAAGGCTTCCCACGGCTATCTGCGTGAGCAGGATACCGCCGCGCTTTATATTGGCAAAGAAGCATTTTACTATACAATAGCCTGTGCAAATAAGTATAAGCAATGACAGCAAAGGGTTAGTTATCATCTGGGCATTGGGTACAAACATAACAAGGACGTTTTGCGCTGCTTCTTCTATGCTCATATTCATACCGGCAACGTTTATTGCAAGATCGTTCACAAAGGTGTTCTGAAGATTTACGCAAAAACGGAACAGCTCTACGGGGACTTTGGTAAACAGATTTACCGCAAGCAAGCCCCATATAAACGGCAACACTTGCTTTTTTATGTTTACCCGCCCCATCGACTGATACTCAATGGCTATATCAAATATGGCAACAACAAGACCTGCAAGGAATAAGCCCCATCCGAAAAGTGAGAAGAATTCGAGGGCAGCTTCTACCCATGAGAGTCCAAAAAGCCCAGCGCCTATATCGGTCATCATTGTTATAAAATCCGCAAAAGCTCCGTATATGAGAGAATACAGCCACTCCATAAATTTGCCCCATATACTGTCCGAGATTCCTTCCCAAGCTGACGATAGTGCAGAGCCTATGGAATTACCTACGCCGCCTATAAGATCGGGGATCCAAGAAAACATTGTTTCACCTCTCTCACGATGCTACATTCCAAGGATATCCCAGATATAAAGCGGGCAGGTAAGCGAGAAGATAAGCGTCGCTAAAAGTATCGCAGGAGGCGCCCATTCAAATTGCCCATGCTTTCGGTAGTCCATATAGGATGTTGCTATCTTCACAAACAGCAGGACGGCGAGAATAAGGTCTATTACGGGAAATACCACCTTATTGACAACGTCCTTTATTTGTCCTTTGGCATCGTTCCATGTATTCTCAACAGCTCCCGCGACGTCTCCCGTGGCTGCAAAAGCGCTTACGCTGAACAGCGAGAGCAGAAGAAGCGAAAGAAGTAGCATGGCTAATATTTTTTTGTTACATTTCATGTGTCATTGTCCTTTCTGTTTTATATTGTTCATAGAGGTGTTCGGGAATATATTTCACCCTGATACCGTGTTTGAGCGCAAAGCATATTTCATTTGTCATTCCCCGTGTTACTCTATCACCGAAATACCACAGCTCGTCGCATTCCGAAAGCAAAGAGAGTCCGGCGTTTATGCCGAACTCTCTGTCTTGGCTGTTGTTATCATCGAGAAACTGCGTAAAGTATATGTGCGGGGCGACAGGAATGTGTCCAAACTCTCTGACAACGTATTCGCAATAGATACGGGCAAGCTTTATGTTTTCCTCTTGATTACCGCGAAGAGCAGAACAAACATATACTTTCCTCATATCAGTTTCCCACGTAGTAATCGTCGAATATATTGCCTTCAACCATGACGCAATCGGTGTTTCCTACAGCGGTTATCATTCCCGCAGGTGTCCATATATCCATAGCTGTCACAGATATAACGTAGTCTCCGTCATCACACCAAACAGGAATATAATGGAGTCTCTCGTTTTCGTCTGCGCCTTCGTTTTCGACAAAGCTCCAAGTACCGTTTACATTTTCAAGAACTCGGTATTTGCCGTCCTCACACAGATATCTGTATTCGGGGAAGGTTGTGTAAACTGTCTGTATATCGGTGTAGCAGTAATCATCGGGAAGCTCATATCCTGAAAGGCTTTCAAAAAACGGACAACCGTATATGGATATTCCGTATCCCGACTTTATGTTCCACTTGCCGTTCTCATATACAGCGGTTTTACAGGTGCTTGCGGGGGAGACGTAGATCTCTGAGAGGTTTACTTTGACACCGTACTTTTTCAGTACAAACCTTCCGTACTCATACTCCCACATATTCCAAGACGCGCTGCCCGCATTTACAGCAGGAGCGTTTGTTGGAGCGTAGTCGCTCGGTCTGCTCTCGCTGTATGAGGGGTTCTCGGTCTGCGAGGTGCGTTTTGGAGCTATGACAGTTTCAAGTGTGGCAACGTTATTATCGAGGACAGGCTCTTTAAGCTTACCGTCGGTATTTATAGAGCATTCGCAGTAAACCGTAACGTCAGCCAATCCGTCGGGGACAGTCCATCTGAAATAAATGAGATTTTGTTCCTCCGCGGGAACTACGTAATGCTCCCACGCCTGTTTACTTATAGTTACAACAGCATCGCCGTCATAGTAATACACGAAGAAGTATGCCGTTGCATTTGTTGTAGGATACACGTTTCTCTCGCTGTCGTTGGCTATGAGATAGCTTGTTGTTACCTCTGTTCCTTCGGTGTATCGGGCGTTACCCGTAAGCAAAATAACGTCAAATCCAAACTCATCCTTTTTGGTGTATATTTCAAGCGTCACTCTGTTATTATTTGGATTAACTTCTTTTGATCTATCATTCCAATTTATTCGGGCTTCAAGCGTATGCGTACCTAACACCGTACCTACATCAACCGTATATGTCAGATATGCCACTCCGTATTCTTCAAAGTCCACATAAGAACGAGCTACAAGGACGTTGTCAAAGTACAGCTCTACGGGGATATCGTAATAGGCTTTGTCGTAATCCCAATTATCCGTTCGCACCGATACGGTTATATCCGAGTTTGCGAAGATTTCTTCTTCATCCACAGTCAGATCAGAGATTGAAAACTCATAGTCTTCCCATATCGCATACAGCGTTTGATTCAAGCCCATCGTATAGGTATCCCCGGGCTGATAATTAGGCGTTGTATCGCTTGAATACGTTCCCCAACCGCGGAATACATATCCCGAACGAGTAGGAACTTCGTTGCCTATTGTAACAGTATAATCGTAGTATTGTGTTTGCGAAGCGGGAACGGCTCCTGTGCCGCCATTGGCATCAAAATACACGGTATATTTGTTTCGGAGGTACTCGAAGTCTACGTTCATCGTTCTATTGTCGCAATAAGTGAAGTAGCCATCCTCATCTTCATCAAACTCATTATAATACTTATCTTCACAAGTACCGTTTATAATATCCCACTCCATACTTGTTATGGGAGATGCTATATTCTCGTAATCATCAACCCACTTATATGTGAAATTTCCGGATATATACTGTTTCCATCCGCTTCTTATGGTAAAACCCGTGTAAGATCTGCCCATCGACACATATCGTCCTGTATTTGTTACAATTTCTCTGGAATAAGTAACAGGATAATAAGAATACGAAAGAGTATTTCCGTAAGGTTCTTGTTTTATATGTCTTTCAATAAGCGTTATATCGTTGAACTTATCCATATAGACGGTAACGTTCAGCTGATCCTTGCTCAATGCAGTTCTGAAATAATATTTAATATAAATATCTCCGTAGATCTGCAAACCGTGACTATCACCAAGCTTACACGTCTCCCATAGCCCTTGATCGCTTGAAAAAGCTGTGGTACGATATCCGTATATCTTGACTATTGTTAATGTTTCCTCACTTTTCTTTGTTTTCAGATTAACAGTTTTTATGAGTGATCCCGTATCCTCATCGTAGCAATTTACTACTATGGTTCTGTCGCATTCAGCGGAATCGAAAAGATATCTTGTAGAAGAAGTACCATCGGGTTCATAGGGTACAGAAGTTCCGTAGGCGCTTGCGGATATACCGAGAACGCAAAACAGAATGACCATCAGCCCAAGCGTGAGAAATATTTTAAACCGGTTCTTCAAGAGGATACCTCCGCGCTATACACATAGCTGAAATCTGTATTCTCATCGAAGCCGAATTCATCGCAGACTTTCTTCGTAAATTCATTGGCATTAAGTCCATTTGAAGATATACACTCTGCAAGTCTGTCGCAAAGGGTATCGAACTCTACATCTCCTATATTCTCAAAAAACTCGAAATAAAATCTCTGTACCTGACATATTGCCAAAGCAGAATATTCTCTATCGACAAATTCGTTTATGAGTAAGAGCATAGTATCGAGAATGAGGTTTACCTCATATTCCTTACCTTCATTCTCCATAGCTTGAAGTTTTTCAACTACATCCATATCCAGATACATCTCGTTTCCTTCATCAAGGTCGGGGATAGGTGTATGTCCTTCGGGCGGAGATGTGAGTTCTTCTTTTCTTCCTTCTGTTTCTGTAATACTTGTGTCAGACTCATACGATGTTTCCTCGGCTTTTTGAATATCTTCAGTTTCTATCGTCTCATCATTATTTCGGGGAATGATAGCGATAACCACTCCCGCAATACTTGCCAGTGCGAGAACGATGCAGATTATCGTTACAACTATTTTTTTATTCATCTTCTTTTCCTTCCTTTGTTCCGTATTCAATTTTTGTGTCAATAAGTTCGGGATCGGTGTCTCGCTCTATCTTGCTTATATCAAGCTCAACGTCAGCCTTTTCTTCAACCGTCTCTCTGTCGGCGGTATCCTGCGTTATAGGCGGGACAGTATCGGTTTGTGCTTCCGTAGTAATAGCATCACCGCCTATTTTATCGGGTGCAGCATCGGAGGTTTGCTGTTCATTCGCTGCCGTTCCTTTTCTTACAACGCCAAAAATAATAAGACCTATAATAATGGCTGTTACTACCGCAATAATAATGGGTATAACAAGCCGTCGTTTGTTTTTCATATTGCTCTCCTATTTTAATTTGTAGTAGCTGGTCACGGTTACGGGAATCTCCAAATCGGTATATACGTTGCCGTTCCATACGACAGGAAATATTGCCGTGTACTCGGCGGTGATCCCGCAACCGTTTCCTTTGAGGACTGTGAGCGTTGGGCGTGTCATCGTGCAGTTGCCGTAGCTGTATTCTGCTGTGGTATCACTCTCAAACCCAAGCGCCTTATATGCTCCTTGCTCGAAGGCTTCCCAATCCACGTATGTCTCGTATGCCGAGCCTTGCTTGAGCGCGTCATACACTTCGGGAGAGAAGTCCGCAACGTAGCTGTCGAGCTTTAGCTGCACGTCTCGCTTTTGCACCTGAATCTGCGCTGTAAGCCCCATATAGAGAATTACAACGGAGACGAGAAGAGATATAAACAGCACTATGACACAAAGGTAAATATAGGAGTCACCTCTCTTATTCTTCAAAAAGGTCATAGGCTGCCTCACTTCCAATATACCCTCGAAATACCCGAGGATGCGGCGTTTACGGATATGGGGTGAATAGCTTCTCCAAAGCCTATAATGCTTATGTTATAGCTGACTCTGCATACTATCTTGTCTCCGAGCTGTACCTTACCCGATTCGTCTATAAGCTCGCTTTCCTCAAAGGAATAGGTGAAGTCCACGCCTATCTTTTCTTTAAGCTCATCGGCATAATCGCCTATCGCCGTAGTTCCTTTTTGAGAGGCATATTCCACGAGCTGATCGGACACCGTCTTTATATTCTGATTGAGAGCCACGAGAGACACCATATTGACGGCGAACAGCAGAACAAAGGCAACGATCATTACCGTAACGGCAACGTCAACGTATCCCTCGCCGTTTTTTCTTTTCAATACGTTTCTCATGTTATAAACCCTCCGAGAGAGGAGATAAGCACCTGACCGATAACGGCAACGTATATAAGCATAAAGCAGATAAGCAATACCATAGACAGCTTACGCACCTTCTTGGGAGCTTTCTCGGCTTCTGCCTTGAGGTTCTGCCTTTGATAGTCCGAGAACTTCAAGTTAAGAGAACCCCAATAAACGCTTGTCTCATCTCCGCGTATAACGCTTATAAGACCTCTTGTCACGTCGGAGAGCATTGCAGAGCCTACACGGGATTCAAGTCTTGTCAGAGCTACCTCGTAGTTACCCGAACGCATATCCGCAACGGTTATTTCAAGCTCTCGTTTCAGCTCCGGTCCGGCGCCTTCCTTGTAGTTATCGAGAATACCGAGAACGTCACGGTTGTGTATGAGCGTCTTTTCAATAGTCGCTACAAGCCTCGGAAGCTCGTATTCTATCATTTTACGCTTGTTTCTTATTCGGTTTGCGACCTTTTTGGAGTTGTTGAAGTAAAGGATAACCGCGCAAAAAACGATAAGCGCGGCTATGAGCTTATTGAAAAAGAATACGGGAATAGCAAATACCCCTATAAACAGCGACTTGATAATGTTATCCGCAACGTACATTTCGGGTGTCATATCCATGTCGGCGGTTTTAAGGTCTGCGTCAAGCTGCATTCGTTTATACTCATTGAGCCTCAGCTTGCCAGACAGCCAATTGGCTATCTCCTTCAGCCATATTTCAAGGGGATTGATCTTCTTGTTCTGCCTTTTACCGAGATTATGGGTTGCCTTGGATACAGCGTAGGAGGGGACTTTGAACCTATCCAGCAGAATGAGCGCAAGGCCGACAGAGGCAACAAGCGCCGTTATAATTGGAATTACATATTTCATATCTGCCTCACTTTCTGTACTCGATAGGCTTTGTAAACTTGGTCATAAAGATATACGTGATGAGTATAGCCATACCGCAAACCGCAAGAACTATCTTACCAAGCGTTGTAAACATAAGGGCGTTATACCAATCCTTATTGAGCATATATAAAAGCGGGATATTGGCTACCACCATTCCCGCCATCATATAATATTCCACTCTCGCTGCCGAGAGCATTGCCTTGATCTCTCCGTTTGCAAGACGCACGTCGGTGAGCTTTGCGACAATGGGCATAAGAGTTTCCTTTAAGGTTCTGTCATCCTGACATGCAATGAGGGTGTCGCACCATTCGTGAAAGATATTGTTATTTATCTTTTCCTTCAGATGCTTGATCGACTGCTTTATGTTGGCGGATATAAGTGTGTTTTCAGCAATGAAGCCCGAAAATATATCCTTTACGGGAGGCTTGAGATAGTCTATGTTCTCCCTTACCGCCGTTACGATATCGTCGTTTCGCATATAGGACGTGGTTATGATAGACAGCGTTGTTTCAAGCTCCTCTTGAATGTGTTCCTCGTAGTATTTGATGGTTTTCTTGGCGTATCCGAATGGGATGAGGGCAAAGGCGAGAGCAAACACGGGAATAAGAAAGACGTTGTCGATAGCAATAGCCAAGACACAGCCCACGATCATAAGAAGCAGTGAGGCGGCGCAGGATACGGCAAACATATTGCCTTTTCCTGTGGTTTTGAGAGCGTCTCTTATGCGATTAAGTTCCACTGTCAGCTTCCTTGATTTCTTTCTTCCTTTTGCCAATAGAACTCGCTCACGTAAAGACGGCTCGGATGCGGACATACGCATGATATCGTTTGTTATATTGTCGGGTGTGAGTCCGAGCAACAACACGATACCGATGGTAGCCACGATAAAGCAGATTAGATATACAAAGGTCATAATTCACCTTCTTTCGAGAAAATAAAAAAGACGAGTGTGTTTCAACTCGTCCTGATGTGGTTTGTATTTAGTTATTGACTTTTGTCATAAAAAGTAGTATAATAATCGGTGGATACTTATGTATCCCAGAGGAAAGCCATAAACGGTGGCGGTTGCTCCTGTCATGATTTTTGTGAAAGGAGCCATGTTTCTTTGCTCCTTTCAACATCTTATGAAAGGAGTGGTGCTTATGTTTTACTTAAATTTGCACCGTGTTATCCCAAATGGTAACTTTCGAGATGCTTATAGCATTTACCGGACTTATCATAATGATTGCTTCTTTCTTCAAGAAAGACTGATCTTGATAACAAAAAGAAATAACCGCCTCACGACCAATAAAGCGGTTATTTCTTAACTTGCTCGATGGGAGGAACCGTCATCGGTTTTCCTCTGTACCATTATTATACTACGATTTCCTTCGCTTGTCAATACTTTTTCGAAAATTCCGCGGGCTGTGCGTTACAGCTCGCTATCTTTTTTGCAATCTCCATTACAGAGAGTTGTGATTTCAGCATTAAGCGTTCCTTGTTCAAATGCTATTGCTTGAGCTATGCCGTTTTTTATTTCATCAAATAGTTTTTCGTTATCCATAATATCACCTTTTTGAGATTTGTATGCGATACAGTCAAAATTTATTTTTGTTCTGTAATTTCATTGCTTCTACCAACTTATGTACGTTGGTGTAGGAATTCCAATCACAGATTGGGTAGTTGTCATCTTGACGTTCCCTGCGATGCTCCAGCACTCTCTTTTGATGAACCACATCGGCATTATGAGTCGCATCATCCAGAAGAGGAACAAATATTGATTTAAACACATCGGCGTCGTCTTTCGAATAGCCTTTCGGATACCCGTGCTTTTGCAATATAGAATCAAGTTCTTTGATCAATCTGTCAACAGTCTTTTCGTTCTCGCATTTTGCAAAATGATCCATGAGCCAAACCTCAAACGATATATTGGAGAAAGCAATGCCTATACCGTATTGTTTTGCAAGCGCTATAGCCTGATAGATGGATTCTTTTGAGAATTGATCCTTGTCAAAAACACACCAAACGCGGTTTGTCTTGCTTTTTTCATCAATTGCGTGAGATACCAATGTTTCGGGGGCATCATTCATGAATTTGACCTTTATTTTATATATGGTCTTAAATTCAGAGCGTAAGGCTTCAAAGTAATTCTTTTCACTTCTTTTTCCATTTGTGAGAATAAGAAATTCATCACGAACAGGAATTTTCTTTGTAACTTCTTGGCATAGCAACACCTCACATCTTTCTGTCGAGGTCGGGAAGCGATGCATAGAATCCCGCAAGATATCGTTTACTGAACAACTCATCCTTGCGTACTCCGTTGTAGTCGGCAAGGGATACTAAAGAGCTTTTTCCAAAACTATCTTTACTGGTGAAATAAATTTGATCTCTGCGTAAGCCTTCATCCATAAGCATAACGTTATGAGCTGTGCATATAAGCTGTGCATTGTGGGGGTTGTGTTCGATAGAGTTAAACAGTCCGATAATATAATCGGCTACAAGGAAGTGGAGTTTTGAATCAATTTCGTCAATAAATATAATGCCACCATGATCAAGAACTGACAGTATCCATCCAAGATAGCAAAGCAAGCGAACAGTTCCTTCAGAATTAAATCCTGTTTCTTTATAGAGCATAACCTGTTTTTTGCCAACTACATTATCATTCTCATCATAGATATCGAAATCTGTTCTCATATCAATTTGATAGAGGGTTTCGTTTTCTCGCTTTAACTGCCCTGTTATGAAGGAGGGATTTATTTGCATCTGTCGATTAAGATTTATAACGTCCTGCGGATTCTTAACATTTGCAATCTTATCCTTAATAACCTCAAAGTTAGATATTCCAATATCAGCTTTTTTGAGAATTTCAAGGGCCTGTTCTTTGTACTTATCGTTTTCCAGCGTATAAAACTCGAGTGAATTTGCGGAGTTTTCAAACACAATCATTACACGCATAAACCAATTCATAACGTCACTCAGATATCTGTTTATATCCAAATTGTAATTGTTTCCAATTGACAAAAATAAGGTTACGTTCGGAATTTTTATGAGATTGATAGCCTGACTACCAACTCCCATTATTTCGAGTTTATCGTTTTTACGTTCAAAAACTTTTATTAAACGTTCTTCTCTTTTGTATAGCCATTCGTGAACGACTACACCTTTTTGAAGTTCAAATCCATATTTATAATAAATTCCGTTTTGAATTATCTCTACTTCATAAAGACTATCTTCTATGTCTGTTCCCGTGCGGAATGCAAAAAATTCATTTGAAGCTACCACGGGATACTGTGATGAAGAAAAGCCAATTACATTCAGCATATACGCAAACGCTTTCAAAATGTTGGATTTACCCGATGCATTACTACCAAAAACAACCGCAGACTTTAAAAGCTCATTATCGCCTTTGGGCATAGCTTTTTCATTCACAAAAAACGTGTTGATTTCGCTTTTTGTAGTATCGCTTGTAGCCTGCATAGAGAGGTTAGCCTCATCATAGAACGAACGACAGTTTTTAAATCTGAAGTTAATTAACATATCTATTGCCTTTCATGTGTTAGAATTGTTTCTGCACTAATATTATACTCAATTTTCTTCAGAATGTCAATCCTTAATTCAACATTTTGCAAAAAATTCACAAATATCATCGTTAAGAAGCCAAAAACTGCTTTAAGACAGCCTGTGGCACACCGCTTCGCGTCAGAAGCATCTGCAAATGCTCGGACGGCTCGTTCACCTTTATGAAGTCTCCCTCAATATGATGTCTTCCGTCAATATACTCATTCTTGGTAATGTTATAACGGTAAAGGCATCTGTACTCGGTCTTGCCTTCGGGCGTTACCGCGCACTCGGATATGTCCATTATCTTTCTCGAATTATCCTCGCACTTATGAGCGAAGACCACAAGCGGAAATGCCTGACGGGATTGTGCAAGGGATACTTCCATACCGAGTTGGAAGCGCCTTTGGCAGAGCAGAGAGATTCGTCCATGCGCCGATTCTGCGGGACCTGAGTGTACTGTTGTAACAACAGTATGACCTGTAAGCGATGCTTCGACTGCCGAGTTTGCTTCGGCATCTCTTATTTCTCCGACAACAACGATATCGGGATCGAATCGAAGGGCGGCAACTACAAGGTTTTCTTGCGTAATGTTATATGCCGTGTTCTCGCTCGGTCGGGACAGCGTGTGTACCACGTTGTTTTGTACCTCTCCGAAACGGTTGCGCCTTACAAGGAACAGCTCTCTTGCTCCCGACTCAATGCTGTATATACGCTTATCGTCGGGGATGCTTGAGAGCAGTGCGTTGAGTAGCGTTGTTTTACCCGATGAGGTTCGTCCGGCTACCACAAGTGATACGCCGTAGCGGATACACATCTCCAAGAATGACACCATTTCTTCTGTAGCCATTCGGTTGGTTATAAGGCACTTTCTGTCTATCTTCTGCGGGTGGAGCAGACGGATAGATACCGCGATACCGCATTCATCGTCAACGATGGGAGCTTTAAGAGCTGTGATACGGGTATTATTCGGCAGATGCCCCTGTGCTATGGGAGTTGCGTTGTCGATTATCATTCCGCTGTGGTGCAGAAGCCTTTTGACTATATCCACGGCGTGCTGCGGAGAGTTGAAATGCTCCGCCAGCTTCTCCATGTGTCCGTCCGAGTATGTGAGCGTTACGTCATCCCAGGAGTTGACGTTTATCTCGTCAAGGTCGGGAGAGCCGAGAAAGGGAGTAAGGATGGAGTATTCCACCATCTCGCAGTAAAGACGGTCAATGAGCTGCTCGTCCGTCATTCCGTCCACCATATATCCGTTATCAAGAATATATTTCTCTATATAGTTCTTCAGATCCTCACGCTTTGATTCGTCTGTAAGAGCCGATGCGTAATATTTGGATATATATCTCTGTGTAAGAGTCAGGACGTCATACAGCTTAATACGCTCCATAGGTTACCACCTTTTCCGCAATCTCCCGCATTCGGTTGTCAAAGGCTTTGTCTCCTGTAGGCTCTACAAGGCTTCCTGTCTGCATTTGAACCTTGACTGCGGTACTAAACGGTACAGTAAATCGAACGTCCTTCAGATGCGCCTTAGCTTCTTCTACGGGCATGAACACGTCGGCGTTTGGAGTGTTAAGCCCTTGGATATGCTCACCGAGCCTGTATTTGCCGTCAGCATAGACGGGTAATTGCGACAGGTAGTAGCTTATGCACTTGAGGTCGGGAGAAGCCAATCGGATTATCTGATCTGCCATCTCTATTGCCGTTGCGGACAGAACGCTGTTTTCGAGATTACTTGAGCAATCCACGATAACGTAATCGGCGTTATGGCAGAGTATATTGATAAGGTTTTCAGCCTTAGCTCTGCCGTATCTCGGGAAGGTAAACTTGTTATCTCCCGCGCGGTATCCGAAAAACACGAGATTTCCTCGGTTCTTGACGGTAACCGCGTTTCGCTCAATATCCTCGGCTTCGATCTCGGTCTTTGACAGCGGAACTCCCACGGAGCCGACGTCCTCGTGCTTCTCGTTGGGGAAGATTATGGGAAGAACGGGAGCTTCAAGGTCGCAGTAAAGGACTATTACAGTTGACTGATAGCGGTCATAGATAGCCGTTGCCAGCTTTGTCGCAATGGTTGTCTTACCGCTGTTGGGCGAACCCCATACGGCAATGATCTTGGCTTTCCTTTCTTCCATATCAAGCACCTGCCTTTACAAAATATGCCGCTTGCTCGTCGAGATATTTTTGCGCCTGTCCTGCTTCGCCTCTGTATTCGAGAGCAAAGTGCATTGACGAGGTCTTTTCGTATTCGGCAAGCAGTTCAGCCTGTGTCTGATTTACAAGAAGTGTTACGGTTACGGGCTGTGTGTTATCAGTAACGTCTGCCTTGTCAATACCCTTTGAGGTAGTGGAGGTAATGACCTTAACGTACTGAAGCTCTTCGGGAGTAAAGGCACCGCCTTGCTTTGAGTCATAGACAATGACCGAGATAATATCTCCTGTTTCCAGCTTTCCCGATACGCCTTGAGCGAAGCTGCCGATAGTCACGCTTATGACCTTCTGATCTCCCGCAAGGCTTCCGAGAATGTCACCCGCCGTATGCATATCCGACGTTATCTTGGCGGACATGATGTAGTCTCCCGCATACATATCCACGTTTGCGAATTTGCCGACAACGTCCTCTTTCTTGGTAATGAGGTTTTCGGGAACGTTATAGCTTCCTACCTTTACGACCTCGACCACGTCCTCGGTGATCATGCTTCCTTGCGGTATAGTCTCCTTGACTCTCACTACCTCTGTCTTACCGTCGGACACCTTATTTACAAGAGGAGCTACGCCAAAGCAGATAGCAAGCGCCGCAATAATGCAAATAATGCCGACAATGGTTCGGTTGCTCAATGACTTTGAGCCAACCGATCTTGTTTTATTCTTATGCTTCATTTGTTTTCCTTTCCGTCCTGAATCATATCAGAAACATTATCATAGCGCCTACGGAGAGAAATGGCACGAGAGCAAAGGGCTTTTTCTCGGTCTGCTTTGTGACCTTATTGTAGATGCACATAAATATAACGGCCACAAGAAGCCCCAAGAGATACGCGCATATTCCTTTCCAACCGCCAAGCAGAAAGGCGAGAGCAGTTGACAGCTTTATATCCGCGCCGCCAAGTGTCTTATGCGGTGGCAACAGAGCCATTGCCATCTGCGGAATAAATACGCAAAGCGCTCCGACTACCATTGACGTCATACCTATCTTCTCTACGTTAAGCAGTGCAAGTGCAAACACGATCACCCATATATAATCGTCAACTATGTGATAGTGTATATCCGATATGGAGGCGTACAGCAAAACAAACATAAGGAATACACCCTGAATTGCCGTAACGGATAGTCCGAACCGAGCGAAAAGCAGAAGAGCTGTGATAGCCGTTATTGTCATCGTCAGAGGCATATTCGCCGTCTCTCCCTTTGCTCTTATGATCTTAACGAGCGTTGCTCCTACAAGCATTGACATTCCCACGAACAAAAGCATGGAAAGAAGCGTCGTGAATAGCTCTATGTCAAAGCTGTGTCCTATGGGAATCATAGGTCGTATATAAGAAACCATTGTGTATACTCCTTTAGTAATTCTTTGTGGATGTCATCGTCCAATTAAGTCCGTCACTGGTTACAAACGACATACCGTTTCCGTAGCTCAGATACGCGCCTTTGCCCGAATTGGTGCTTGACAGACCAATAGAAGAGGTGGTTGTTTTTACAGGAACCCACTCCTTGCCGTCAAGACTGCGGCATACCAGCGAACGAGACGGATTCCGGATAGCTATTAAATGAATTAAGGTTTCTCCGTTTTGGATAGTAATATATCGCGTTACGCTGCCTGTTTCTTCAAGTTCAGCAAGCTCACATTCCACCCATTCTTCCTCATCATAGGTATAGAGTAGCTTTCCGTCCTCTAACTTCATAGACCTTTCGCCGCCCGTATTGGACATATCGTATATCTTGTCGTTCAGTCTGTCAAATACTCCGTTGTTTCCCGCAAAGAGCATATAAAGACCGCCGAGAATAAGTGCGCCTACTACAACGGCAATCACGATAATGATGGCCGTATTGATATGCGTCTCGCCCTTTTTATCAGTTAAAATGCGTTTCATACAGTTTCCTTTCTTTATCTGTTAGTTCGGTCTGATAATATCTGACCAACCACTGGTAGACCACGACAGTCCGTTACTTACCATGGTGTAATAATTACCTGATTTTCGTCTGATAACGAATTTTTCTCCGCTAAACGATCCGGATTCGGACGGCAATGCATCATCTGTTCCATAATAAAAATGGGTTATAGCTGTGGCTGAAAATGTTCCTTTTTGCGTCCATGTGATACCGCCATCGGTAGATGCAAGGATATAATACTGCGATCCGTCTTGCATGAGAGCAACTTCTATCGGTTCACTCTCGGAGTTGTTTGACATTACTCCGTAGACCGTTGTCGTTTCGCTGAAGGTCGGCACATCGGCATCATTCCAATGCTTTCCATCGTAGGAGTATCTGAGAATATAGGTATTGCTTTCCTCATCGTAGTGACGCTCATATCGAAGCTCCTGAGTGTAGTCCATCATACCTGCTACCTCACCGTCGAGCTTATCCATGATACCGCCCTCGCCCGCAAAGAGGAGGTACAGACCTCCGAGAATAAGTGCGCCTACAACTACTGCAATCACGATAATAATTGCAGTGTTGATATGCGTCTCGCCCTTTTTGTCAGTTAAAATGCGTTTCATACAGTCTCCTTTCCTGATTAAAACGGAACGAGATCCGACCATGTGGGCATTGTCCAGGTTTCACCATAACTGTTAATAGTAAAATATGTCTGTCCGCCTTGCCATACACGAATAACGAATTTGCCATCCGCCTTGCACTGAAATTTGTCTATACCTTTTCCGGTAAAGGTAAGTTTAGAATTCCACGTTATACCGCCGTCCGTTGAAGTAATAACGTGATATGTCGTTCCATCTTGAATAAGCGCAACCTCAATCGGATTTTCTTCCGAACGATTGGACATTACTCCATAGATGGTAGCTGTATCACTGACTGTCGGTACATCGGCATCATTCCAATGTCTACCGTCATAAGAGTATCTGATGATATAGGTATTGCTTTCCTCATTGTAGTAGCGCTCATATCGAAGCTCTTGAGTGTAGTCCATCATATCTCCGACCTCACCGTCGAGCTTATCCATGACGCCGCCCTCACCCGCAAAGAGGAGATACAGACCGCCGAGAATCAGCGCCCCGATAACAACGGCAATGATAATTTTTACGCCTGTGTCGATATGACCTTCGGCGCGGTTATTTGCAATTACATTTTTCATATTGCTTTATCTCCTTTACGTTAAATTTGCCCCAAGGCGGCATTTCTGCCGCCTTGGATTGTTTCGGGATCAAGTTCCCGAATAGTTGAACATCTCACCGATCTTGGTGGTGAGAGTGGGGATGACTGTGGAGTTGAAGAGGGTGTAAAGACCT
The DNA here is from genome assembly GCA_017461745.1 of Clostridia bacterium. GTDB lineage: Bacteria > Bacillota > Clostridia > Oscillospirales > CAG-272 > HGM12713. The sequence goes on from JAFTXE010000125.1 coordinate 47,759, forward strand.
GCGAGGATAACGCCGCCGATAACGACACCGATAATGATCTTGACACCTGTGTCGATATAGCCTTCAGCATTCTTGTTTTCGATTGCGAGCTTTGCGGATACAGCCGCGCCTGTTACCTTGTTTCTGATGTTCTGAAAAAATTTCTTCATGTTATGTTTCCTTTCTGTTTGTGTTATTTGTTTTGATTAGGTTCCGGAGTAGCTGAACATCTGAGTGATCTTGGTGGTCAGCGTGGGGATGACCGTGGTGTTGAAGAGGGTGTAAAGACCTGCAAGGATAACGCCGCCGATAACGACACCGATGATGATCTTTACGCCTGTGTCGATATAGCCTTCAGCCTTCTTGTTTTCGATTGCGAGCTTTGCGGAGATGATTGCGGAATTTGCCTTGTTCTTGAGATTCTTAATAAAATTTTTCATGTTTGTTTTTCCTTTCGATTTTTGAATTTAAGATTTTGTTTTGTGTTTTTTTGGGTTACATTTTTTGTACGGGGATTTCTTCGTTTTGGGCGGTATTGGTTTGTACGCTTTGAGCCTGTTCGAGTGCTTGGTCATACTTTTCCAATACCGCCTTGCCGAGTGCTGTGCGTTCCTCGGATGTGGTGGGGTGGAACGTGTCGTGATAGGTTTTGTTACCTTCTGCGTCCTTTGTGGTGTACTGCGGCATCTTTATCCATCTGCTGCCGTCTTTTTCGTAAACAGCAATACCGTGGACTGCGTATTCGTCAATGTTAATGCTTGCGAACGCTTTAAGGGGACGGTTAGGATCATTCAAGAGACTGTCGATGCGTACGGATAACTTGTGCTTTGACACGTAAGGCTCTTTCTGTTCCTGCTCCGCTTTTTCCTTGGGAGACGCCATAGCAGCACCGCCTTTCTTTCCAGCCATATCGGTTTACCTCCTTTCTTTGATTTGTTATATAAAAAGCCAAGAGACAGGCATTTGCCTCATCTCTTGGCTCTTTAACAGGATATTACATTGCGATAAAAGTAAAACCGCAATCGTCTTGTACTTCATCTTGACTTATGTCTTCGGGCTGTTCAAATCTTCTTGAGTATTCCGTGACCTGCTCATCGGTAAGATCGCATAAATTACCGTGGTCATCGTCGTTTACGATAAACATCGGCCCTGCGTATATCGAGTTTCCGATTCGACGGTTTCCTTCCATGCCAATGAGCTTTGCTTCCTCATTGCTGACGACAACGGCGCTGTCATCAAAGGGATACGTTATCTCCATGAGCGACGGCTCTCCGTTACGGCTGACAGCTCTTTGCCACATTTTATAATCGTCCACAACACGTATTTCCACGGGCTTTCGATTCGGCAGTATCATAAGAGCGCGAATACCGTCCATGTCCTCACACAGTGAGGAGTCAAAGTCTATCTTTTGCCAACCTGTTATCGAGTCGCAAAAGAAAAAGCCTTCCTCGGCAAGTCTTATGTGCTGACCGGCAAGGTTTTCGTACTGTATCGGAGTATTCTCGTCTTGGCATTCCCGCAGCATATCGTAGAAGTCATCGGAATCGGTATAATAAACCGTATCGCCTACCTTTGCCACGTGATCCTCGCCCGCATACAGAAAATCTATCTTCCCGTACACCTCGGGAATATCGTCGATAACCTCGACCACGTCGGATACAGACAGCGAATGTCCTTGATACGTTCCGATATAGTCCTCTCGAAATCCATTGAAAATGTTAAACACATTATCAAGGTGCATAGCCTTCACATCGCCGTGATATACGCATTTGTAAGCTGCGGGATCGATGCCGCCATGCTTCATAGTAAACTCATGGCTCATGAACTTTACGCCGTTCTTATCCTTTTCGCCGTCAAGCTGATATATCTTTATTCGCATTTTCTTTCTCCTTCATTAAAATGTTTATTGTTTTTTATGTGCGGAGCGTTTGAAAAAATTTTTATAATTTTCTCAAAAAGGGTTGATATTTTTTCTTTTTTAGGCTATAATAATATTAAATATTAAATCAGACAAAGGAGTGATATAATGTATAGAAACAGACACGCCGAGCCAACCGTAAAAACTCTTTCGCAAATGTTTGGCGCAATTCTTGTTGCGGGACCGCGACAGGTCGGAAAAACGACCATGCTGAAAAACATAACGCAAAATATCGGATACACCACACTTGACGATATTATAGTGAGAACTGCCGCCCAAGAGCAAAGCGGTACTTTTTTCAAAGACAACCCACCCCCCGTTTTTATTGATGAAATTCAAAAAGCTCCGGAGTTATTTGAGCAGATAAAAATGTATATAGATCGAGATCACCAAAAGGGACAGTTCTATATGTGTGGCTCTCAGCAATTCAAAATGATGAAGGGAGTAAGCGAATCACTATCGGGCAGAATCGGTCTTATTACCTTACTCGGCTATTCCTTGCGAGAGATAAAAAGCATAGATTTCAATACTCCGTTTATCCCTACTGATGAATATTTTGCTGAAAGAAAGAAACAGCTTTCAGAAGTGAGCTACAACGATATATGGAATATCATTCATCGCGGCAGTATGCCTGAGCTTTGCGAAAATCCTGATTTTGATTGGCAAATGTTTTACGGTGCTTACCTTCGCACCTATATTGAGAGAGATGTCAGAGATTTAACAGAAATAGGTGATACTGTGAAATTCTCAAAATTCATGGTTGCTGTTGCCGCCATGACTGGTAATCTTCTCAATTATGCATCCCTTGCCCGAGATGTTGGAATAAGTCAGCCAACAGCGGAAAGATGGCTTTCTATTCTTGTTGCGTCAAATATTGTATACCTGCTTCAGCCGTATTCAAATAACGTAACTAAAAGAGCAGTAAAAACTCCAAAGCTATATTTTCTTGATACAGGACTCGCAGCATATCTCACAAAATGGAACACTCCGGATGTATTGAAAAATGGAGCTATGGCGGGAGCATTCTTTGAGAGCTTCGTTATTTCTGAAATTATCAAAAGCTATTACAACAAAGGAATTCTTGAGCCACCTATTTATTTTTATCGTGATAAGGAGATGAATGAGATAGATCTCATTATTGAGAATGCGGGTATATTGCATCCAATAGAGATAAAAAAGCACGCTGATCCGACGAAAAAGGATGTTGAGGCATTCGATGTGCTTGACAAGATAATGGGTGTTGTTCGAGGCTCGGGTGGTGTAATATGTCTATATGACAATCTCATCACAATGAGAGGCAATGACCGTGTTATTCCTATAAAATATATTTAGTTTTAAAACCCCAAACGGAGAATTTATCCGTTTGGGGTTGACTTTTATGCTTCCTCCGACTCGGTCAGCTTCTTTGCAAGATAGCGGAAGACTGCTTTCTGCTCGGAATCACCAAGGCTGTTTATAACGTCAAAGAGCGATGCTTCCTTGGATACCTTGGTCGTGTTACCGCAACCGTCGCATATCTTCTCTCTGTGGAGAACGATGGTATCCTTGTCCTTTTCCTCAATGGAGAATAGTGTGTTCTCGTCAATATTCATTCTTACGCGCATTCCGAATGGGATGGTAATGCGCCCCTTGCGGTCGGGAAACTTATATCTCGAATTCATACTGTTTTCCTTTCTTCCTTTATTCGTTGTAGCTTGGGTTACGCTGACAGATACCGCATTTGGAGGTATATCCGTCGTTAAAGCCTTCACGGAAGCCTTCCTTGTAGCCATCGATATGACCGTCATTGTAGCCCGCGATGTATTCGTCTCTGTTGCTCTCGGACTGCTCGTTAAGGTCAACCGATTCGACCTCGCTTTCGTCAACTACTCTTATGAGTATCTGACCGTCATCGTACCATGCGTCAAAAATGGAATCCTCGTTGATCCCAAGCGCATCCTGCTGTTCTCTCGATAGGGGACAGCCTATGATTTTTGAATTTCTTTCCATATAATTTTTCTCTCCTTTAATATTCTTTCTGCTTCGTAGAAGTCATCAAACAGCGTCAGCTGTCTGGCAAGGACACCTTCTTCATAGGTATCATAATTGGATATAAGCAATTCGGGATATTGTTTTCCCGCATCGTAACGTTGGGCTATGTTTGAAAGCCTTGTGGTGCTTTCTATCATGATTCCGGGTCTTGAATAAAGCTCCCGTATTTCGGGGCAGTCATTATATGACAGTAAAAATTTTCCCTTGATTCCCATAAGCGCGTTCCTCAATCTTATATGATCTTCTTTTGTAAAGCCTACGTCCTCGTAATAATCCTCGGTTTCATAATAGGGAGGATCGAAATAGAACATAGTATTCGGACGGTCATATTGGTCTATAATCTTTTCAAAATCCTTGTTTTCGACTATAACGCCCTGAAGCCTTGCGGAGGCTTCGTGGATAATTGGAAAGTTGCGCCACATATTATGGGGTTGCGCTCCGAAGGAGTCAAGACCTGAAGCGTAGCTCTGCCGTATGACCTGATAGAAGTTTGCCGCCCGTCTTATGTCGGGAAGCTCTGCTTTGGTTCTCATGATGTGCCGTATATACTCAAAGTCCTCACGGGAATTGAGCGTATAGGTAAGCTCTCGGCACAGCTCGTCGGGACGGTCGCGCACACAGCGATAAAGATTTGCGAGATTTGAATTGAAATCGTTATATACCTCGAATTTGCCAACGGGCTTGTGGAAGAGTACCCATCCACCGCCGCCGAACACCTCAACGTACCTATCGCATTTTCTGTTGAGTCTTACGGTGATAGCCTCTCGCAAGGCTTTCTTACCGCCTACCCAACTCATAAAGCTGTTCATCTTTTCCTTTCCCGAAGCGTCTGCGCAAAAGAAAAAGGTCGTTCTGCTTTTATCTCTTACGCAAAACGACCTCGTAATTTTTATTTGATTTTTTTAGCACATGCTCATACCCTCATCTTCACTTGGGTATATAGTGGCGCTTTCAGTGGCATCACGACCAAGCTCCGCTAACAGCTCATTAAAGTCATCTACAGACTCACAATCACGGATACCGAAATCGGCGCATAGCTGCTCGTATTCCGATACATCCTCGCCGTCCTCTACCAATGATCTGTTAAGTTCAAGCCAAGCCTTACCGTCTGCCCAACAAACAGAGGTCGGGAAGCCCTCGGTCTGATCGCATTGAAAGTCGGGAGAGCGATGGACATTAAAGAATCCCGCCTCACGCTCTATGTCGCTTGTTTCCTTTTTAAAGACTTCATAATTCATAGGCTCATCTCCATACCGTCAGATAAATCCGACATATCCGATTCTGCAAACTCCTTTACCGTCATAGACTCTCCGAGAAAGTTAGGGCTTGTATCCTCAGTGAAGTGTATCTCTCCGTCATCTCCCAGGTCAATAGGCTCTTTGGTTATGACGGTACCTGCATGTTCTGCGTAAACAAATGGCTTTAACGCGCAGATATAACCGTCCTCGTCGTATTGAAGATCGTATTTATAATGACCTTCGGGTACTTCTTCGGTTTTTATTCGCTGTATCAGAAACAATCCCTTTTTATCGCATACCTCAATGACATCGTATTCAAACGTATCGTGCATGAGATCAGCGGGAGTGAATTCTATGTTGAAAATTGAGCCGCCCTCGGTAGATATAAGTCCGTATTCCGTAGCTCTTGCGCAGGTTCTGTCCATAAGGGCATTACCAAGAGCACACAGATTGGCTGTTTCAAGCAGTTTTCTGTCAAAATTCTCAGGTAAGTATTTCAAAAGATATTCCTTTGCAAATGCCTCTGGCGTGGGAGCATGATAGCAAAATTCATACTTATCCATGTTGTACATAAGCAACATACATGCTCTCACATTATCGGGATGCTCTGCTTCAAGCGCCGCCTTAAAAGCTATTTGCTCTCCCGCATTCATCTCCGTCCATTTGGCTTCAATTCTTTCCAAAAATACCGCATGCTTTGGATTCGTTATCTTTATTGAATCCAAATACGGAATAGGGGATATGACCGTATTGTCCTTGGATATTTCAAAGGTGGCATGGTCCGGCATCAGCTCGTCGGGAAGTGTTACGCCATCATAAATGAGTTTACTTGGGAAATCTCCTAAAGCAAAATATGAGTCTCTATAGAAAAATCCGTTGTCATTCACTCGCTGTATAGCTCCTATGATTTTTTTATCAAGCAATTCAAGAGCTTCATCGGGGAGCTTTAGCACTGTGTCATTCATACCCGTCTCAATTACAAGCGCTCCGAGCTGTTCGTCATTGCCTATGTTTTGAGCTATACTTATGCTATCCAGCTCATAAGTCATATTTATGAGATTCTTTACCGAAACATATTCGGGTTCGTCAGCCATTTTTCTTGCAACTACCGCGCGGAACACACGAAGTTCTTCGCTATTCAATACAGACAGGCGCTTGGCTAAAGCATTGTATTCTGTAAGCGTTCCTTCCGTATTTATATCTGCGAGCATTGGGACAGTAGTGCAAGATATGATATCTGCCGACGGTTCTTCGCCAAACACGCATCGGAGCTTGTGCTTTGCGTCGGTTATTTCCGCATCCGTTGCGGGGAGTAACAGGTCTGCATAATAGCCTTCGCCTTTGACCGAGTGATACAATTCCAAAGATAAGGTTTTGGGTGACATTTTCTCTCCTTTACATATCCATAGTTAAGCCTTGCGGTTCTTCTATGTTATTTTCACTTTCGCTTTGCACAGGTGGTTCATATTCATAAAGGATACGTCTGCCGTACGTTACTTCACGGATGTCCTCTACGGTGTAGTCAGCGCCATTACCGAACAGCTTCTCAAACTCACGTCTGTCGGGAGCCGCCATATAATAAGCGCTATAATAGGTGCGAAGACCTTTCAAATGCTCGGCTGATGTTTTAAATCTGAATTCTTCGCCGCATTTATTGATGGTTACCGTAACGGTTTTTGCTTTCGATACGTTTATTGCATCGGTAAGCTGCTTCATTTTATGATAGGGATGCTCTGTGTTCTCCATAAGCTCCTTGAAGGTTTGGCGAAGAACCTCATTTTTCTTCAGCTCGTAAATTATCCTCTGTTTTCGGTCGCCGATGTAACAGACTACCTCTTTTTGAAGGTAGGCAGCTCTGTCACGAACATATTCAAGCAATGATTCCTCATTCCATTGTTCAGACTCATATTCGCACTCGTATATGATATCCTCATCGGTCTGACCTTTAAAATAGGCCATAGCCGAAAGCTCCATAGCGTTTCGCTCTCTGATACGGCTGAGTTGGTTTCTGTAATAAAGATCTGTCAGTTCCTCACTCATAAGCTTATCTGATATAGGGCGTATCACGTTTTCTACCGACTCCTGAAACTGCGAAACATATTGGTCGTGCAATACACCTGTGCTTCTTGCGTTATCGTACTCCCAATCCTCAACAAGATCGGATATCCGTCTGTCCTCACAGTACATAAGTCCTTCGGGAATGTAGTACATACCGCAGAAATCAAAGACATCACCGCGTATAACGCTGTTTCCGTGGTATGCGCTCTGCGCGAACACATAAACAAAATCTTTGTCTTTTGGAAACCTCACAAAGGCGTGGTTATATCCGTTCCTTTGGCACGAAAGCGGAGCCGTACCGCCGTTCTTCAGCCATTCGTGGAAATCCTTATTGCTTATCTTTTTGCTATCCATTTTTCTTTACCTCACGCTACTATTCTGAATTGTCGGTTAAGCTCGGCAATACGTTTTCCTATCGCCGTTACTACGGTAGTCGTTACCGAGTTGCCCGCCATTTTGTATTGCTGTGATTCGGGGATGCCCGCAAACTCTATGGTATAGAACTGCTCGTCGCTATATCCTTGCAGACGGAAGCACTCTTGGGGCATAAGACGGCGTACATAGCCGTTGTACATAACTCCGTGCTTATCCTGCGCCGTAAGCGTAAACATAGGCTCATCGGGTTCTTTCATCCGTCTGCCTTGCTGTCTTACGCTTAATCTGTCGGGATTTATAACAGCTCTTGCTCCCGTGATAATAACACCCGAATGCTCACCTCTGTGATGGCTGATACCCGAATCCTGTCTTGCGGTTATACAGCGGGCTTCATGAGTAACCAAAGGGTTCTCGTTCATGTCAATGAAATAGAGACCTGTCTTTGCGCCCCATCCGCCGCCCTGACTTGTCAGACAGGTGCTTGCGCCTTTTACGGAGTAGACTCTTTGTCCTTGTCCGCCCGGGATAAGTTGGATGAGAGGCGTTCCATCGCTCGTCTTGAGAGGAAATATTTCGCCGGACAGTCGCTTATCAAGATATCCGATAATGTATACCCGCTTTCGCTGTTGGGGGACACCGAAATTTGCGCTGTTACACATACACCATTCAAGACTATACCCCAGCTCATGTATTTCCTTGAGGATCGTTTCAAAAGTTTCCCCTTGCTCGTGATTGAGTAAGCCCCCGACGTTTTCAAGGAGAAGATACTGAGGGTATCGGGCTTCAGCCACTCGCGCGATTTCATGAAAGAGCGTACCGCGCGTGTCAGCGAATCCGAGTCGGAGTCCACTAACAGAAAATGGCTGACAAGGAAAGCCGGCGCAGAGGAGGTCGAAGTCGGGTAGCTCCTTCGTGTCGATCTTCGTTGCATCATTACAAAAATATTCACCTTCCGTTTCGTATAAGGCTCTGTAGGCTCGTTGGGCGTATTTGTCTATCTCGCACCAGCCCACAGGCATAAAAATATCGCCGGCATTGGCAAGTCCTGTCCTGAACCCGCCCGCACCGGCGAACATATCAAAGTATTTGATTTTTCTTATTGGCATTTGTTCTCCTATCCGTATTTATTTTTCATCATAGCTCCATCTCTCCCATTGTTTGCGTTGATTGTACCGAAGTCAGCATTTCTTTTATTTTATCGGGGCAATCGTCCATATCCGTATGGATATCTCCGTCGTACCGTACCGTGTACCAATACTTATACGGGAACGCTTCCTTCATATACTGCTGTGCCTTGTGGTTGTTATTTTCACTGCTGTCGTATATGCCGTAGGGAGTGAAAAATTGAGCATCCCACAGCTCTCCCGATGATGATACGTCAATGGTGAGCAACGCAAGATATATTTTGTCATTCGCACCGAGAACGACGGCGGGGACGGTGACAAAGTCCATGTCCTCATATACGCTGTCGCTTTCATATGCGGATACGAACTCATTATGGAGAGACCTCAGAACCTCGGTCATATACTGCATATCCTGCGTTTCATAGGCTTTTCCAAGAGCTGACAAGCTCAATGACGGGACGACGTTGCGGTTTATTCCGTTGATAAACTCCGCTTGCATAACGTCATATTTTTCGTCGTACAGTTCCTCGGCGGTCAAAATCTTGAAGTCATCCTTATCGGGATCAACGGGCAGTATCCGTCCGTCATCCCACTTGACGACCACGTACCCTATGCTATCCACCCTCAATACGCTTCCGCGTATCCCTTGGGGTAGGGCATAAGCCGTGGACTTTACGTCTTGCGCTTCGACTCGCATATTATAAAAATATTGCTGTTTCCGCTTTTCCGCATTTTCTTTCCAAGGTGTTTCGCTGCCCATGAGGACGTCTCCAACCGACAATATTTCGTAGCTTGTAAACCGAAGATCTCCGCGGTAGCCTATTTTGCTGTTTGAGAATTCCTCGGCTTGGGCTTTCATCTCGGCGCTTGACTTGGGCGATACCACCTGCATCCACCTTACCCATCTGTCCTGACGGGAGCGGGGGACAAGGCGGAGTACCACGTAATCGTCTGCTTCAAAGCGAGGATACTTTTTTGCCGTCTGATCCTTGTCGATATAATACTTTCCTTCTTGCAGAACGGTATATTCCATATAGGTCTTCAGATTTTTCAGCGTGTCGCAGAACCAACACTCCGTATCCCCGAAGCGTTTTATTGCTTTCGCCTTTATAATAGCGTCGAGATTCTTCTTCGGTGTTAAATGATACACCGCCGACGGTGCTTTTGCATTTACGTATCCCATTACATACCTCCCATTGATTGACCGCCGATGTCCATATACATATCTTCATCAGCGAACATTTCTATATAGCCTTCGACTGCCGACTGTATTTTTTCATAGTCACTGTCTGTGGGCTTATATCTGTACCAATCGATCTTATTGATACTGCATTGCCAGATGTGCGGGGCAACCTCGTTCTTGATGCCCAGGAGTTCTACAAAATTGAACCTCTGCTCATCTATAACACCGTCGCGGCGGTTTATAATTTTAACCATCAGCGCGTCGTAATTGTCGGCAACGCTTGTTGTCGTGAAATAGATTTTTGCCCGTATATCCTTTCCTATCTTGCTTATCAGCATTTTGCCCGATGACACGGTATCGGCAGAGAGGACTTCCGAATCTCCGAATATTGTCATAAGCTCTTTTTCAAAGAATGTCATATTGTTACCTCACATTTGAATAAAATCCTGCCCGAAAAGTTCTTCGGGACAGTGTGTAAACTTAAAGTCACTTGAGGATATTTTCTTACAGCGTTCAAGGAACGTGGGATCATCGCTATGTCGGATCGTAAAGTATGCTATCTCCGTAGGTGTGGCGACATTCAAAAAGCCTTCGCCGTAAAGATAGGAGTCTGTATGAACGCATACCTCGGTTTCCTCGCAGATATCCTCGATAAATTGATTGTACATTACGTAGTTTTCAAGGTCAGTGGATTCCTTGGGGATTCCGCAAGCAAAAAAGCGGACGGTACAGTCGTTGACCTTTACGGTCACGTGCGAAAAAAGAAGGGACATACTCACATACCTCCCATTCCCATATCCGGACCGAGCCTGTCGCTGAATTCATCTTCATTGTCTATGAAGTAATCATCACCGCTGTGCCAGAAGCTGACGTACATTTCTCCGTCGGATATTTCTATTGCGCGTTGCTCAAAGCCCTCGCCAAGACCGTCTGAATTTTGTCCGCTTACCCAGTCCTTGAATGTTTCTTCTTCCTCATCGGTAAAGTAGTCCGTAAGCGTCGCTGTGATGCATCCGTACAGCGTACCGTCAACGGACTCGACATCCCATTTGACCTCTTTCAGCTTATGGATATTCTTGTGGTCGGCATTAAAATATTCAGCCATATCCAAGTCGTCGCAATATTCGGTCAGGCGTTCACGAATCTCATATTCATAGCTGTCGGCAAATCTTCCGTCAAGCTCGTATGAGTCCGACTCATCAATATCTCCGTATTCGTTTTCTTCATAAACGAGAACCTTTAATGGGCAGTAGTATTTCATTTCAACTGTGTTGCTCATAAGCTCATCTCTCCCATTCCTTGTTCGTTGCAGTCAAGTATATCCGATAGCCTCATATCGCAGTCAAGTCCGACAAATCCATAATTATCTACGTATTCGCCGTTCTTGTCTCTGTATACGTCCTTACCGTATTCCTCAAAATCGATATAATCCTGAAGCTCGGGAGAGTAGGTGTACTCATCGACCTTGTCTATCCAATATTCTCCAAGCTCGTAATCGTCGTACACGTCTTTGGCAAATACGAATACATCAAGGCTTTGCGCTATAACTATGACCGAGTCGGCATCATTAACGTCTGCATAGCATATAGCGGCGGCAAGATTTCTCGGATCGTCGCAGTTATCTATTTCCTTCGCTACGAGATTGGCTTTGTATAAGCCTTCGTTTTCGATGATATCGTGAAGCAGATTTGATAAGGTTTCCTCACTCAAGTCGGTTATTTCCATGCGGACAGAGCATTCGTCTATGCTACTGCATCCCAATCTTTTTATCGCCTTTGTGATTGCTCTGTATTCTTCGGGAAGGTACAGACACTCTGTCTGCTCACCGTGTTCGAGATATATGGTCGCAATACAAGGGCGGTATTGGTATTCGGGAAAGGCAGTACTGTTATACACGGTTTCATACGGAATGTCCTCGTTTATAAAAACAAGACCGAACTCTGAAGCAAGACCTTTTCCGCTGCATATAAGCTCCTTGCCGACCTCTGCCATTCGGGGAGATTTTGTCTCGTCTGCAGTCAAAAGCTCTCCCTTGTTCAGCAGATGGGTAACTCCGACCTTTTGCAGATTTGTCATGTCACGGATAAGGGTGTACCTTTGAAGATTGAAGGTAAGGTTTACAAGGTCACGGGGTGTCAGATGATCCTCGAAGCGAGAGGCTGCGAGAAACTGATAATACTCTTGTCCCGAGAAGCTGTCCATTCGCTTGGCAAGATAGTTTATCTCATCGAGGTCTACGGATTTGCCCTCAAAGAAATCCTTTAGCTCGACAGGCTCCAGAACCTTCTCAACTAAAAAAGGATCACCTTCGTGATCCGTGGCGTGAAGCTCAGCGAGCTTGGCATATAGAGGACTTTCTTCAATAGGGAACTCGATGTCGATACAGGTATCGTTGTGCTTGATTCTTAATACTATTTCTGTCATTGTTTTTCCTTTCTGTTTTTGTTTATTTGGGGAGGTGAGCGGGCTTTCATTTTTTCTCCTTTAGTGTTGACTTTTTGGCTCTTTTATGGTACAATAAAGCATACGGTTTTGAAATAAAAAAGCCCTTCGCTGTTTAGGCTATACTGCCCAAAATCTCGAAAGGCTTGTGAGAATCTGACCACTTTTGACCACAATTTTGACCAGAGTTGGAAGCGGAGCAGATGGAAATAATGGAATTATCGGGGCAAAAAAGGGTTTTAATCGGACAAAAACGGGCTAAAAAGAGCGTTTACCACCTAAAAAATGTTAATTCGGTTCTTTGGGACGTCGATGCCGCAGGTTCGAATCCTGTCACTCCGACCAAAATTTGTGCTTTATGCACTAAAAATCAGTCCTTTTCGCAAGATCGGGACTGATTTTTTGTTTATTATCTCCAAAGCGTTCGCTTGTCAAAAGACCACATTTTTTTACAAAACGCTTTCTTTCGACACAGGACACCGGTTTTGCAGATTTTTAAGCTATTTTTGAAGTGTTTTTTGAAAATCCCTTTTCTTTGCTTTCTGCGACTCAAATTTTGAGGGCTGACAGATTGATTTCTGCCAGCCCTCTCTCTATATCATCATCCCGACAAATTGGAATTTGATCAATTCTTTTTGTATTCAAACAAGCGATACAGTTTTTTTGAGAAACCGCCTGCATAAAGCTTCGCAAATATGAACCTTTCAAAACCTTTCAACTTGTCTATATATTTCTGCGGTATCATCGTGTGTTCTTTTACGAAAGCAAGCTTCTCGCTTTGATAAGATCGTGGGTTGTCTATACCGTAAACCTCTGTAACGCCTACGTCATTTATAGGGTTTCTTCGCTTTGACATTTTAGCGGCAAAAGAGGTATAGGCATCCACTAAAAGCATAATGCTTTCAAAATGAGTGCAAAGGCTATCTGTTAAAGTTCGCATTTCATCTGTGGTCAAATACATACTCACGCCTTCCATAACGACGATGGCAGATTTCTTCTCCGGGATAGCTGTCAGCCAACCGCAATCTCTTGCATCGCCTGCAATCATTTTATAGTTATCCGTTTCGGCATAGTAGCGTTTTCTTTCTTCAATAACTTCTGGAAAATCCACGTCATACCACTTGTGATCTCTATCTCCGACTCTTATGACGCGGCTATCCATTCCGCACCCGATGTGTATGACCACGGCATCCGACGCATTTGACATTTGCTGCTTTACCCATTCATCAAATACGGCAGAACGAACTCCCATATAATAAGCAAGCCATTTGGATTTGGATTTACCCTTCAGCGAAAATCCTTCTGCCTCCCAAATCTCTTCGGCTTTTTTATCATCAAGGAACAAACCCTTCTTGCTCACGTAGGACTTACCGTATAAGGGGATGTATAGTGTTTTGTTTACGCTATTCATATATACTCCTGCAAATTCTTATTTATCGATGAGTTTATTATATCATATTTCTATGAATATTTCAATCGTTTACTTGACACATATCTATATTTATGGTATAATAACTGCGTTGAATATTTGTCACCGGAGGCTGTGTACCGTAGTACCGTAATGCCGGATTAGGTGTCCAAGTGAGCTTGGGTTATTGCATTTGCAAAGCTTGAGCTCTATTTTTATTTTCGGAGGTGTTTTATGAAAAATACGAAGGTTACTCTTGTTCCGCTTACGGCAGACGACCGTGAGCAATTTATCATTGACAATCAATGGGCGTTTAAGTATGGCGCAATGATGGAGTTCGGTGAGCGTGACGACCATATGGATTTTGACGGTGAGATCATCTCTCGCAAAACCATCGAGCGTTGCATCGACTCGCCCGATAGCGAGACCTACCGCATCGTTTTGGATGGCAGACGAGTTGGAGGTGTTATTCTGAAAATCAACAAAGAAACGCATCACAACGAGCTGGAGATCCTGTTCGTTTCCCCCGAGGAGCACACCAAAGGCATTGGCTACGGCGCGTGGCAGGAGGTCGAGGCTCTGCACCCTGAAACGAAGGTTTGGGAGACCTGTACTCCCTATTTTGAAAAGCGCAATATTCATTTTTACGTAAACAAGTGCGGTTTTCAGATCGATCAATTTTGGTGCGAGTATTTTCAGCCAGAGCATGATATGCCCGATGCAGACGAGCGTGATTCCGATGAAGGCCCTGACGAAATGTTCCGTTTTATTAAGGTGATGAAGCCGTAAGGCTGTTTTCTTTGTTTCCTCTGACGCAAATTTTGAGGGCTGACGAGTATGTTTCGTCAGCCCTCTGTGCGTTTAAGCTTTAGCCGCTTTTTTCTTCTCGGCTGCGATTTCCGCTTTCATGGTTTTTATCAGCTCTGCGAGCTTTTCCTCGCATTCCTCTACACAAGCGGCAAGCCCTTTAGAATTTGTCTTTACTTCAACAGCGAAATTGCATCGCTGATATTTTTTTCATGTGCCTCGCGACCGTATTTATCAACCTCGGCTTTGTTCTTTTCTCCGTGGGTGAGGCATCCTGCACCGCCGATACAACCACCGATACACGCCATACCCTCAATAAAGTTGCCGTCGAGAATACCCTTGTTCAGCTTGAGAAGTGCCATACGGCAGGCTTCAATACCGTCACATACAACAGGCTTGATCTCAAA
>JAFTXE010000126.1 GCA_017461745.1 Clostridia bacterium
CTTTTTTGAAAAAAAGCTTGGCAAAAAACTTCCTTGCTGGGTTGTAGCCCGATTAAACATATATAATTTCAAGAATAGCTTGGTCGGGCTACAACCCGGCAAGAAAGCTTTTGCGGAGCTTTTCTCGAAAAGCGACAACGCATCCCCCTACAAAGCATACTATGACGTACAGCGTTCGTACTCACCTTATTATTAACAGCACGCCCGAAATTGCCACCAAGGCGGAGAATATTTTTTTCATCCAATCGGCGCGGATACGTCCGAGCAAAATACCGCCCAGAGCGCCGCCTATGAGCGCCGAGGGAATAAACCAACCGAAGCCATCAAGGGATATATGTCCCTTAAACGCATAAAGAGAGCAAGACAGAAGAGATATCGGAAGCATAACGCAAAGCGCCGTTGCGAAAGCGCCGTTTTTATCAGTCGCAACGTCCTTAAGGTATTTATTGACGGCTATAACCGTAATTATTCCGCCGCCCGCTCCGAGAAGTCCGTTGACGACACCCGCCAAAGCTCCCATTGCCGCAAGCTTGAGCGCTACGTCTGTTGTGAATGGTAAGCGCTTCATTAAAGTTCTCCTTTTTTTAAAAAACTTCTTTTAAATCCTTGAAAGTAAGAATAATTTATGTTATAATAATTAGAAGATGTTATAAAGTATTCCCAGCTTTTGTGAATATTAGTCGTATATAAAGAAAAAGGAGATACAAAACCATGGCGGCAAAAAAGTCAGGTGGTAAATCCACCGTCAAAAAGAGCGCTCCCTCCAAGAAAGCGCCGCAAAAATCCTCGGGCGCAAAAAACGCTCCCGCAAAACAAAACTATTCCAAGAAAAAAACGCGTAGCATGGCGATGAGGATAATTCCCTACGTTCTCTCAGCGCTCTCTCTCGTGCTTGCCATATGCTTCATTATGGTAACTATCGGCGGTGGAGCGGGCGAATTCGGAGAATATGTTCTCGCCTTCTTCTGCGCTCTGTTCGGCGTCGGAGCATTTCTATTCCCCGTATTCTTAGGATATATCGGAATTTATTGGTGCTTCTTTAACGTCAAGTGGGATAACTCCTACCTTGACCCACAGGACGAGGAGCACGTAAGCTACCTCCGCGCTAAGAGACGCATCGTTCTCCGCGTAATAATGACAGCTCTCACCCTCTTTATGATATCCGCTCTCATCGGTGTTATAGCTGATCAGTCGGACTTCGACGTTGTATCCTTCTGGGACGACGGTATTGACTTTGAGGGCGGCGGAGTATTCGGCGGACTCGTTGCCGCTCCCCTGCTCAGCTCTCTCGGCTCCGTCGTTGCATTTGTGATAGTTATAATACTTTTGGCGGTCTTTGCCCTTCTTGCTTTGGGTATTACCCCCGATTATATTCTCCGCAAGGTCAGAGAAAGACACATTGCAAACGCTCAGCGCAAGGCAGAGGAAAAGGAAATGCTTGCGATACAACAGCGCGAGGCTGAGGAACAGGCGCGCAAGGCTCAAGCGCAGAAGCCCAAGAGCGCGGCGGCTGTTGCTCCCGTTCCTCCACGCATGACAGCGCAAGCTCCCAAGAACGAAGAGACGCCTGCCCGTGAGGTCACCGTAGACGAGATAATCGCAGAAAGCTCAGGCGTTGCTCCAGCTCCCCTTAAGGCAGACGCCGCTGAGGAGCTAAGAGCTCAGAGCATACATATAGGTCCTTCTGCCGAGCAAGCGGCAAAGAACGCGGCTTCCGCTCCCAAGACACCGTCCGCTTCGGCAGCTGACGGCACGCCTCTTGATTTCGGCGGTGACGACGATTTCGATAAAGGGGAATTCAGTGGAATTGACAGTATTCTCAAGGACCTTGGCGCAGCAGGCACTACGGGCAGCTACGTTCCCGAGAAAAAGCCTCAGAAGGCAGAGTCGGCAGAGCCTATCAATATGACGGAGATGCAGAACGAAGCTCTGCTTGAGGATATGGCGGCTGTCGCGCCCGACGAGTCCGACGAGGTAGTTGAGGAAGTAGTAACGCCTTACGTATTCCCGCCAATTGATTTTCTCGCGCTCAACAAAAACGTTGACGATACCGACCACACCGAAGAGCTTCAGAACAATGCCAAGGTGCTTGTAGAAACACTTCGAAGCTTCCGTGTCGGCATAAAAGAGGTCACCTATTCAAGAGGTCCTACGATAACGCGTTACGAGCTCAAGCCCGAGGTTGGAACTCGAGTCCGCTCCATCGCAAACCTCGTTGACGATATCGCCCTCAACCTTGCGACGTCGGGCGTGCGTATAGAAGCGCCCATACCGGGCAAGGCGGCAGTTGGAATAGAAGTCCCCAACCAGACCCGCGCGACCGTTTATCTGCGCGACCTCATAGATACCCCCAAATTCACCGACTCCAAGAGCAAGCTCACGGCGGCTCTCGGTATGGACGTCGGCGGTAACCCCATTCACTTTGATATCGGCAAAATGCCCCACCTGCTTATTGCGGGTACTACGGGCTCGGGTAAGTCCATTTGTATTAACTGTATTATCGTAAGTATACTCTACAAGGCAAAGCCCGAGGAGCTTAAGCTCATACTCATCGACCCCAAAAAAGTCGAATTCAATATGTACAAGAACATTCCCCACCTATACTGTCCCATAGTCAGCGAGCCCAAGAAGGCGGCGGGAGCGCTTGCGTCGGCAGTTGCTGAAATGGAGCGCCGCTTTGAGCTTATCGAGCAAGCGGGTGTCCGCGACATAGCAAGCTACAACGCGGCTGCGGAATCCAATCCCGAAATGGAATTCATGCCCCATATGGTCATAATTATAGAC
Organism: Clostridia bacterium; assembly: GCA_017461745.1. GTDB lineage: Bacteria > Bacillota > Clostridia > Oscillospirales > CAG-272 > HGM12713. The sequence goes on from JAFTXE010000126.1 coordinate 2,785, forward strand.
GAGCTTGCCGACCTTATGATGACCGCGCGTGACGAGGTCGAGACCTCTATCTGCCGTATTGCTCAGAAGGCGAGAGCGGCGGGTATTCACATGATACTCGGTACTCAGCGTCCCTCCGTTGACGTTATCACGGGTCTTATCAAGGCAAACGTCCCCTCGCGTATAGCTTGTACGGTTATGTCTCAGGTCGACTCCCGAACCATTATTGACGTTGCGGGAGCTGAAAATCTTATAGGTCGCGGAGATATGCTCTTCGCTCCCGTGGGAGCTTCAAAGCCCATGCGTGTTCAGGGTGCGTTCGTCAGCGAGAACGAGATAGAAAAGATAGTTACGTTTGTAAAAGAAAACAACGGTCAGGCTAAGTACAATACCGAATTTATCAACCGTATTGAAGAAGAGGCGGCAAAGTGCGGAGCGCAGAAGAAGGGCGCTTCCTCTTCCGCAGACTCCGACGCTCCCGAGGTAGAGGGCGGCGACTCCAAGTTCAGAGACGCGGTAAAGCTCGCTATCGAGGAGGGCAAGATATCCACCTCTCTTATGCAGAGACGCCTTGGTGTTGGCTACGGCAGAGCCGCTAAAATGATAGACACAATGGAAGAAATGGGCTACGTATCCAAGCCAGACGGAAACAAGCCGCGCCGCGTGCTGATAACCATGGAGGAATACTCCAGAAGAGTTATGGACGGCGAGCTTGGCGAAGCTGAATAAAATAAAAAGCTTAGAGCTAAATAAAAAAGGAGAAATATTATGAACACGTTAAGAACCTTTATGAGATTTCCGAACGGCGCTACTAAAGCGCTGACTCTCAGCTACGACGACGGCGTTGAGCAGGATATCAAAATGATTGAAATACTCAACAAGTACGGCGTCAAGGCAACCTTCAACATCAACAGCGGTTGCTATTCCAAGGAAGGAAAGGTATTCCAGCCGGGCACTATCCACCGCCGTATGACACACGCCCGCGCGCTTGAGCTTTACAAGGACAGCGGACATGAGGTAGCAGTACATACCTATTCACATCCTTGGCTTGAACAGCTTCCTCCCGCAATGGCGGCACAGGAGGTCATTGAAGACAGAAAAAATCTTGAGGCTGACTACGGCAAGCTTATACGCGGTATGGCTTACCCCTACGGAACTCTCAACGATACCGTGGTTGAGATACTCAAAAATTCAGGCATCGTTTATTCCCGCACCACCGTTTCGACGGGAAAATTCGATATCCCTACCGATTGGCTCAGACTTCCCGCAACCTGCCACCACAATGCTCCAAACCTAATGGAGCTTGCTGAAAAGTTCGTTAACATGAAGGTTCATGAACATCCCAAGCTCTTTTATCTCTGGGGTCACACCTATGAATTCGAAGCTAATAACAATTGGAACGTTATCGAGGAATTCTGCGAATATATCAGCGGTAAGGAGGATATCTGGTATGCTACAAATATAGATATCTACGATTATATCGATGCCTATAATCGCCTTATGTGGTCTGCTGACGGCAGTATGGTCTATAATCCCACGCTGGTAACGCTCTGGTTTAAGTTCTCCCGCCGCGGCGGCTCTTCTTCCGTAATAAAGATAGAGCCGGGCGAAACGCTTACGCTATGACACTATACGACAACTCGTAAAAATAATATTGGGGCTGCCTCAAATTTGCATTTGAGACAGCCCCATATTGTATTTTCACTCGTCGCAAACTAACTCCATCAAAGCTCTTCAACTGAAACTATTCCGTCGAGATTAGCTATCTCGGTCATAAGAGCCTGATGCGACACCTTTCTCGGTGTTTGAAGCGAGAACACCGCGCAGGGATTTTTACCCTCGGCAGCATTCTTGGTTATTTCAAGGTCGATTATGTAACCGCCGCGCTTCTTTATAGTATCTACGATAGTACCGAGCTTTCCGCTCTCCGAGTATTCAACGTAAAGGTTAAACGCTCTCGCATTAGAAACTATAAAATATTCAAGGCGCGCGAGTATCAGCTCGGCGAGTATTACCACCATCGTGGTCACGACCGCGCCCTCAAAATATCCCGCTCCGCAGCAGAGTCCGACGATAGCCGCCGTCCAAAGTCCCGCAGCAGTCGTAAGTCCCTTTACCTGACGGCGCTTCGTTATAATTATCGTTCCCGCGCCGATAAAGCCTATTCCCGCTATTACCTGAGCGCCGAGGCGCGCCATATCGGTATAGAGCTTAAGCTCCAGCACGAGATATTGGCTGGTAAGCGTGGTCATCGCCGCGCCAAGACATATAAGTATATGCGTACGGAAGCCTGCGGGGCGGCGCTTGCGCTCTCGCTCAATTCCAATAATTCCGCCGCAAACGACGGCAAGCACGAGCCTTACGGTAATGGAAAGCCAATCAAGCTGTGTCCCTCTCAAAAAATTCAAGCATTCTAACATCTCGCCACCTCCTTAAAGCTCTTCTATGCTCCGCACCGAATCTATCTCGGCAATCGCCGTAAGAACTGCGGTGTGGGTCTTCTTTTTGGGAAGCTTAAGCGAAAAAATCGCATTCGGGTAATGGTTCTCTGAATTTTTCGCCTTGGTAAGCTCTACATCAAAAATTCTCGTTTCCTGACTCTTTATCTTCTCAATAACGGCAGACAGGTCATCAAGACTTTCAAATTCAACGAACAGGTTGATATTTCTCGAGCGTGAAAGTATCATTCTCTCCAGCCTTGAGAAAACGACTATAGCAATTATCATCAGTGCGCAACAGATAAGCGCCGCAATATAGAAGCCCGCGCCGATGCAAAGTCCCATGCAAGCGGACGCCCAAAGTCCCGCCGCCGTGGTCATTCCCTTTACCTGCTGACGACCCGTTACTATTATAGTGCCCGCGCCAAGAAAGCCTATGCCGTTTATAACCTGCGCGCCAAATCTCGATACGTCGGTATTGGCGGCGGCAGGAGGTACGGCTTCTGCCCATGCGCCCGTGAGCATAGCTGCAAGATATGTACTGAGAATCATAGTCATGGCAGCGCCAACACAGACCAGCATATAGGTTCTGAAGCCTGCGGGACGGCGCTTGCGTCCTCTGTCAATTCCTATAAGACCGCCGCAAAGAACCGCCAATCCGACCCTTGCAAGCATATCCCATATAGATAGCGTCACTACCATTTCAATATCCTCCGTTCTTTATCATTTTCTCCCTTCCACCGACACGGCAGAAGGGAGAACCACTATGGTATTATACTATTATACACTATAAATGCTAATTTTGCAAGAGTTTTTTATTTGTTTTTATAAATTCTACACTTTGACTAATTTTTAACAAGCATTTAGGACAACACGACGAAAAAGGACAGCCTTTGCTCCTGTCTGTAAACGAATACCTCAACGCTATCCCCGGGCGTAAGCTTTTCAAGCTCGGATTTAAGCGTTACCGTATCGGGAATAAGAGTATCGTTTATTCTGAATATCAGATCGCCCTCGCGCAGCTTCGCCGCGGCATCACTGCTATCGTCGGCAAAGCCCTTTACGCTGACACCGAAAAGCTCCCCTGCCTGCGCTTGCTCACCGATAATACCAAGCGATGCGGGAAGAAATGCAAGACGGGCAAGAAGCTCCTCCGAGGGCTCGCCCCCAAACCTTATCACACTCAGTATTTCAGCGGCAATATCAAGCGGAAGCGCAAACCCCGCCGACGAGCCGCTCTCGCAGGTAAGCGTCATAGCCACGGCTTCGCCGTAGGCGTTGAAAACGGGACAGCCCTTGAGCGCTCCGTCCTGAAGTCCGTTTATCTGTATGGCGACCGCGCGCCTCTGCGTCCCGTCGTATCCTACGAGCTCTAACACCCTTCGTGAAAAGGATACCCGACAAGCAATAAGGCTCGAGGAATATTTTCCCTCGCCCACGTTTCCTATAGCATAAACCGCATTACCTACCGCAAGCTCCTCGGAGCTTCCGACGCTGACGTATTCAAGCCCCTTTGCCTCGGTCTTGAGAAGCGCGAGATTGACCGTGGAATTTCCGCCAACCAGCTCCGCGGGATAAACACTACCGTCCCACAGCGTTATCTCTATATTCTCCGCGCCATCCACCGCCTCGTAAAGCGTGGCAATATACCCGTCTCCGAAAACTGCCACTCCCGAATAATACGCTCCCTCTCCCTTGACGGATACCGTTGCCTTTACTCCAAGCTCGTATATCTCCTCAGCGCCAAGCTCTCCCGACTCCGATAAAGCTGACGTGTTTTCTTCTTCACCCTCCGTCTGCGTCTCGCTTTCCGTAAACTCGGTAGTCTCCACGACGTAGATGTCGTCGGTAGTAGCCGAAAACACGAGAACTCCTATGCTTGCCGCAAGGCAAAGTATAATAATGGCTATATATACCAATCCCGTTTTTCTTCTGCGTTTTGGAGAAAAATCCCGCTCCTCTTGGTTCTCCTCTCCGTCGCCACCGTCCGCGCCGTCAGCCGCCTTTGTGTCACCGTCACCGTTTTTTTCATCTTCCGCCACGATATCAGCACAGTCCGTCCTCTGCGGAACGTCTATGCCCTCCCGCTTCACAACGCTTTTTTCTCCGTCGCTCTCCACGGGTGTCAGAAGCTCTTTATCCGCATCAGGCTCAACGTTTACTATTATAAAATCACCGTCCGCATCGGAGCTTTCACAATTTTTTTCATTCTTTTCCTCGGGCTCTCGGCTCATCTTTTCCTGCGAGTTATTATCAGAGATTTTGTCGTCCGTCCCGTGCTCCTTGCTCCCCGAAAAAACGCCGCTTCCCTCTCCGTCCTTCGCAAGCTCCTGCTCGTTCACGTCAGCAAGATCTCCGCTCTCACCGCTATCCGAAAAACTACTTTTGCGCCTCTTGTTCATATAGCGAATTCTCCTCAAATTTCAATAATTTATATAATTATTCGCATTTTCGTGAGAAATTATACGCTTATCACCGCACAAAAATCGTGATCTATCGAGGAGACGCGAGGGGATGCGGGGGACGCGATTTCCGCTTTTTTGAAAAAAAGCTTGGCAAAAAACTTCCTTGCATGGCAGTAGCCCGACAAAGTTATTCTTTGATTTATATGCAAAATGGTTGGGCTACTGCCATGCAAGAAAGCTTTTGCGGAGCTTTTCTCGAAAAGCGACAACGCGTCCCCGCGTCCCCCGCGTCCCCCGCATCCCCCCGCGTCCCTCGCGTCTCCTCTGCGTCCACTCGATAAATCACGGGACTGCCTTGAAGCTTCAAGGCAGTCCCGTGATTTAATTATTTGATTTTAAATCTGTTTCTTAGCTTATATACATAGAGAGATATAAGTCTGGTAAGCGCAAAATCGTACACGACGAACACCACCTCGCACAAGACCACCGCAATAACGTAAAGCATGAACGATATATTCAGGCTCTCGAAAAGCAGGTACTTCATGGAAACGAGTATCAATATCAAAGCCACGTTAAACACACATTCCTTGAGTATCCAGCACAGCGTGATATTTAATTTCTCAAATTTCTCCTTAAGTATGGGGTAATATCCGAAAAACAGCGTATACATAAGCGCGGGAGTTTTCTGCGGAAGAAGCAACAGTGACAGCACCGCAGTAACGCCGAACACCAGCCATGGCGCGCTCTTTCCGTATTCTATGACGGCAAACACGCACAAAAGCGACGCTATGACCGCCATAGAGATATCAATAAGCTCTACCATCGAGCCGAGATACAGCAATATGACTCCAACAGCCGCAAGCATAGCGCAAACGGTTAGCTGCTTGGTATTGCTTCGCCGTTGATTATTTCTCTTTCGTTGTATGGTTATTCCCTTCTTTCTCTTTAAAAAGCCGCCTCAGCAGCAGGAGATAAGGTCGCCGCCACAGCACTCACAGCAGCAATCCGCGCAAAGAAGTCCAGAGCAAATGTCACAGCCTGAGCATCCGCCCGAATTGTTGGTTCTGTAACCGCCGCCATAGCCGTTCGCGCGGTTACGAAGCTCGTTCTGAGCCGTACGGTACTCGTTGTTATAGGGGTCCATAGAGCAAGCGATATCAAAGTATCTCTGCGCGTCCATATAATTTCCGCGTCTCGCCATAACGCAACCCATAAGGAAGTTCCATTCCGCGTTTCTATCAGCCTCGGGGATACTGTAAAGAGACTGTTCCGCTCTTCCGACGTTACCCGTGTTGATAAGTCTGCGTATCTCTCCGTATCTTGCGTCTCCGCTGGAGGATTGATTACCCGCATAGCTATATCCGCCTCTTGCTCCGCCGCCCGAGTTGCCGCCGTTTTCACGCATTTTTTTGATTTCCTCGTAAGCGGCGTTGACTTCCTTCATCTTTTCGCTTGCGAGGTCTGCAAGGTCGCTGTCGCGGTATTTATCGGGGTGATATTTGCGCGCGAGCTGTCTATACGCCTTTTTTATTTCGTCGTCGGAGGCGTCAGGCGACACTCCAAGCACCTTATAAGGATCGTTCATTTTCCGATTTTCCTTTCTTTTTCGGCTTTTTGCCGTTTTTGCTCTCGTTTTCCTCGCAAACTATCTTGTCAACCGTCTGCGGCATTCCGAGATAAAGTATATTTTCGATTATATTTTTTACAGGTATTTTATCCGTTTCCAATAGATCCATCGCCGCCTCAGCTCCGCAAAGCTCAAGCTTCAAGGCGTCGGATATACTCGCAAGCTCAGCTCCTTCGGGTAGCCTTCCACCGTAAAGGAGCAAAAACGGATTATATCTGTTCTTTTCCTTGTCCTCAGCGCAGTCGTCAAGAGCGTCAACTATGTATATCCATTTTCCAACGCATCTGCCAAGCTCAGCGGCTATTCTCGCGCGAGCTCCTTCAAGTCCGTACGAGGTTATACGCGCCAAAAGCTCGCCGAAAAGCTCAGCGGGCGCATCCACGCTCGCAAGCTCTTTCCCTTCAAGCTCCGCAAGCCGTCCGAGGCTGTCTGCCACGCTTTTGTCAAGGTCATCGAAGCCCGCCTTCAGCGCGCGCCTGCGCCAGCTTGCCACGAAGGGATACGCAAGTCTTGCCTTAAGCTTTTTGAGTCCCTTCTCGTCGGACAAATCATCCTTTATTTTATGATATCCAAGTATTGCCGCCGCATGAGCGCACAGATCAAGCTGCTCGTTTCTATCCATAACGTTGCGTTTTTTCAAGGGATGCACGAAGCACCTTTTCTGCGAGAAGCTCATCTTGGTATCCGTCAGGCAAAGTCTGACGGCAACGAGGAAAGCGAAATCGTAGCTCAATGACATTCGGGAGCATTGCCCCGTACATTTTCCCATAGAGCGACAAAGTCCGCAGTAAGCGCCTCTGTAAAGCTCGTATTCCTTGACCTTCAGCTCGGCGCTGTTTACTTTTACGTAGCCAAACACGAATTTCTTCCTTTCATGTCTGAGTTATGTTTATCCGCAACACAAATAATTGCAGACTTATATTTAATGATATCGCATTTAGGCAAAAAATGCAATAGACTATTTGTAAATATTTATTCGCTTTAAGGTTACGATTGTGTCAGTTTTGTGTTTTTTTAGAGATATTAAGTATAATTATCGCGCCAACAACCAGAATTATTCCCAATCCCTGAAAAACGTCAAAGCTCTGACCGAGAACAAAAATTCCAAATACCGCTGCCGTCAGCGGCTCGCTGAACGCAAGTATTGACGCCACGTCGGGTGGAACGCGCTCAAGCCCCTTAGTGTAAAATACGTACGGCAACACCGCCGTGCAAAGTCCGAAGCAAATAAAGAATAAAACCGTCAACGGCAGATTTCCGACCGCTACCGCCTTTCTTACTATCTCTACGGGATTGACCGTAAGGCAAGCGCCCACCGAAGCGAAAGCGAAGCTCAACGCCGAAAAGATAAGAGTTCCCTTGCCGCCGTTCAGCTTAAGAAAGAACGCCGTTATTATTCCGTAGAGCGAGTAGGCAAAGCCAGACGCTACGCCCGAGAGAAGCCCCCACGGTGTCATGCTTACGCCCGAGGCTATCCCCGAAACGAGAGCGCATCCGACTATGGCAAGGCAAAACGCGACTATCTTTTTCGCCGTTATCTTCTCCTTGAAGAATATAACCGACATTATCATAACGAATATCGGCGCGGTGTAAAGCAGTATTGCGCTGACTGCCGCAGAGGTCTCTGTCATGCAGTTGTAATAGAACACGCACATGGCGAATACCGAGCATATTCCCGACAGCGCGCACAAGCCGTACGACGCAAGACTCAGCTTATAGCGCTTTATTCCACCTATCATTACCGCCGCATTGAGTATCAACGTGCCGATAAAGACGCGTATAGCGGTACATTCAAACGAGGAAAACCCCCATTCCGTCAGCTTATTGACGAATAGGCAGGAGCTTCCCCAAAGCGCTCCACTGAGTAATATAAAAATCACCGAAAGCTTATTTTTCATTCGGACATCAGCTCCTCAGCCGCTCTGAATTGCAGTCTGTAAAGCTCGGAATACTCTCCGCCAAGCTCCAAAAGCTGAGTATGAGTTCCCTGCTCGACTATTTTTCCGTCAGCCACAACGGCTATCTCGTCTGCGTTCTTTATAGTGGAGAGCCTATGAGCGACCACGAGCGTAGTCCTTCCGACACACAGCTCGTCCAGCGCCTGCTGAATAAGTATTTCCGTGGTATTATCAAGCGCGCTCGTCGCTTCGTCGAGAATAAGAATAGGCGGGTTTTTGAGGAATACGCGGGCAATGGAAAGTCTCTGCTTCTGTCCGCCCGAAAGCCGCACGCCCCTCTCACCTATCTGAGTATCGTAGCCCTCCTCAAGCGTCATTATATAATCGTGTATATTTGCTCTCTTCGCCGCTTCAATGACTTCTTCCTCGGTAGCGTCAAGTCTGCCGTAGAGAATATTGTCCCGAATGCTTGCGTTAAAGAGATAAATGTCCTGCTGAACTATACCGATATTTCGGCGCAACGAGCTCTTGGTAAGTCCGCCTATGCTCTTGCCGTCAATGAGTATGTCGCCCGACTCTATATCGTAAAAATGCGGTATAAGGTGGCATATCGTCGTCTTTCCGCCGCCCGACGGACCGACGAGTGCGAATTTCTTACCCTTTTCTATGTTAAGATCTATGCCTCTGAGCACGTCCTTGTGCGTGTCATAGGAATACACCACGTTCTTGAACTCAATATGGCCCTCAACACCCTCAAGGTCGCAAGCGCCCTCGGGGTCCGTCTCGGGCTGCTCGTCCATTATTTCAAGAAATCTCTCAAAGCCCGTAACGCCGTTCTGATACTGCTCCATGAAGTTGATAAGCGTCATAACAGGGGAGATAAAGAGATTGACAGATACGATAAACGCCGAGTAGTCACCGAACTGTATCTTTCCGCTGTAAAGGAAAAATCCGCCCGCAATAAGCACGACGACGTTGAATATATCGGTTATAAACGCCGTCATGGAATGGAAGCGTCCCATCGCCTTGTAGGCGTCGTCACGCGCCATAGTAAACTGCTCGTTGCCCTTCTCGAACTTCTCCTCTTCCTTTTCAGCGTTATCAAACGCCTTGGTAACTCTTATACCCGATATACTGCTTTCGAGTGACGCATTGATAACCGCGATAGACTTGCGGCTCTCCATAAACGCGGTTCTCATTTTCTTGCGCAAAAGCAGAGCTATAAGCAGCAAAAACGGAACGCACGCGAAGATTATCAGCGTCAGCCAGATATTGATACTTGAAAGGTATATAAAGGATACTACGACCGACACCGAGGAAATAAGAAGGTTCTCAGGTCCGTGATGAGCAAGCTCACTTATCTCCCATAGGTCCGTCGTCATTCGGGACATTATTTTTCCCGTCTCGTGATTGTCGTAAAAGCTATACGGCAGCTTTTCAAGATGGCGGAACATATCCGAGCGCATCTGCGCCTGCATACGCACGCCCATTACGTGTCCGTAATACTGAATAAAATAATTGAGCAGCATACGAACGATATAAAGTCCGAGAAGTCCAAGTCCGAAGATGACTACCATTCTGTAATTTCGGTTAGGAATAAGGTCGTTGAGCATCCGTCTCGTAACTATAGGATAAACTATTCCCACAAGCGACACCACGAGCGACGCCAGCATATCAAGACCGAATACTAATTTGTGAGGCTTGTAATAAGCAATAAATCTTTTAAACATAATACTTCTCTTAGCATTATAGATTTCTTACTTTTTCTTTCGCGAAAGAAAAAGTAAACAAAAAGAAAGCAAAATTAAATTCGCACAGAACTTGTTATTAAGAGCTTAAAGTACAGCAATCTAAAAAATAATGTCAGCGGTGGATGAGTGTAGCCGACGAAGGTCGGCGTGCTCTCTGCGATAGTGTCACTTTAAAACACACGAAAGTACATCTTTAGCACTATGTTCGCACTCTCTCTGTGTCATTCTGAGCAGAAGAGACTTTAGGGGGAAAACCAAGGAAATAGTGCGAAGAATCTTTGCGACGTAAGGAGCAACTATTAACTGTTTATATTGGGAGATTTATTAAAGCATAAGGGATACCCACCGAAGTTGGTTGTTGCCGCTTGAGCGGCAAAGATCCTTCGAATTGTACTTTAGGTGCTCCCAATAAAGTGCGTACGCTCAGGATGACACACTACGCAGCTTTAAGCAAGAACAATCGGGGCTGTGCCAATGCCCAGCCCCTTGTTAAAAAATCAATACTCTGCGTTTCCAACCGTTCTGGGATAAGGAAGAACGTCGCGGATATTGGATATACCCGTAAGATACATAATAATTCTCTCAAATCCAAGACCGTAGCCCGCGTGCTTAGTGCCGCCAAAGCGACGGAGATTGAGGTACCACCAATAATCCTCCTCGTTAAGTCCGCATTCTGCCATGCGCGCGGTCAGAACGTCTATTCTTTCCTCACGCTGTGAGCCGCCTATTATCTCTCCGACCCCAGGAACGAGAAGGTCCATTGCAGCAACCGTCTTGCCGTCGTCGTTCAGACGCATATAGAACGCCTTTATCTCCTTGGGATAATCAATTACGAATACGGGGCACTTGAATACCTGCTCAGTCAGATATCTCTCATGCTCAGTCTGAAGGTCAATACCCCATTCAACAGGATACTTGAAGTCAGCGCCGCTCTTTTTAAGAATATCTACCGCCTCGGTATACGTCACCTTCTTGTAATCACTGCTTGCGAGAGTGTTCAAACGGTTAAGAAGTCCCTTTTCAACGAACTTGTCAAAGAACTCCATCTCCTGAGCGCAGTTTTCAAGCACGTGGTTGATGATATATTTTATCATATCCCACGCAAGCTCCATGTTGTCGTTAAGGTCTGCGAACGCTATCTCGGGCTCTATCATCCAGAACTCAGCCGCGTGTCTCGCAGTGTTGGAGTTTTCAGCGCGGAAGGTAGGACCGAAGGTGTATATTTTTCCGTATGCAAGCGCGTACGTCTCGCCCTCAAGCTGTCCCGATACCGTAAGGTTTGCGGACTTGCCGAAAAAGTCCTGAGAAAAGTCTATCTCGCCGCTCTCGGTTCTTGGAAGATTATCAAGGTCAAGCGTCGTAACTCTGAACATCTCTCCCGCGCCTTCACAGTCGGAAGCAGTGATAAGAGGGGTATGAACGTACACAAAGCCTCTGTCGTGGAAGAACTTGTGTATAGCGAACGCCGCCTCGCTTCTTACTCTGAACGCCGCCGAGAAAAGATTGGTTCTCGGTCTGAGATATGCCTGCTCGCGAAGAAATTCAACGGTGTGGCGCTTGGGCTGAAGCGGATATTCGGGAGTTGACGTTCCCTCTATCTCAACCTCTGCCGCCTTTATCTCAAACGGCTGCTTCATAGTAGGCGTAAGCTCCACGACGCCCTTGATAACGAGAGCCGCTCCTATATTCTGATGAGCTATCTCATCGTAATTATTAACCTTTTCACGTTCAAACACCACCTGAACGTTCTTGTGACAGCTTCCGTCGTTAAGGTCGATAAATCCAAACGCCTTACTGTCGCGAAGATTTCTGACCCAGCCGCCTATCGTTACCGACTTGCCCGAGTAAGCATCGGGGTCGTTGTAAATATCCCTTACAAAATCTCTTTTCATATATTTCTCCATTCTCCGAGCGGACGACTCCGCATCGGTCAAAATTTACGTATATATCAATTAATTATATCACCATAAATCACTTTTGTCAATTATATTTTCCCAAAAAGTGCCTTGATATTTGGTAAATCCGCGCTTTTTTGCAAATTTGTGTTGAAAAAAGCTCTTATATATGTTATAATTAGTATTACGTTCAGTGAGAGCGGTACGGTTGTAATTTCCACGTTAAATACGTTTTTTCAAAATCTCGATCATACAGGAGTTTTTATGAGTTCAAACAGAGGCTCGTTTTCGGGCAAGATAGGCTTCGTGCTTGCCGCGGCAGGCTCGGCGGTAGGCCTTGGAAATATATGGCGTTTTCCATATCTCGCGGCAAAATACGGCGGAGGAATATTTCTTCTCGTATACGTTGCCCTCTCGGTCACCTTCGGCTTTTCGTTGATGGTCGCTGAAATAGCTATAGGAAGAAAATCTCAGGTCAGCGCCATTGGCGCTTTCGGCGCTCTTAACAAAAGGTTTTCCTTCCTTGGCATCATGGCGTCCGTCGTTCCGATAATCATTCTGCCCTACTATTCCGTAATCGGCGGTTGGGTCATGAAGTACCTTGCGGGCTTTACCGTAGGTCAGGCGTCCGAAATGGCGCAGAGCGATTATTTCGGAAACTATATCGGCAGTGTCGGTGAGCCGCTATTATGGTTTGCCATGTTCATGGCTATCACCGCGGTTATCGTCCTTTTCGGAGTTGAAAAGGGTATTGAGAAGGTCAGCAAGGTAATGATGCCCGTGCTGGTAGTTCTTATTTTAGGTATCGCGATATACACCATCTGCACCATGGACGGCGCATGGGAAGGCGTTGCTTACTATATTCTCCCCGATTTCTCCAATTTCTCAATAATGACCGTAGTCGCCGCAATGGGACAGCTCTTCTATTCAATGTCCTTGGCAATGGGTATTATGATTACCTTCGGCTCTTACATGAAAAAGGACATCAGCATAGCAAAATCCGCAACTCAGATAGAAATATTCGATACGGGTATCGCATTCCTCGCGGGTCTTATGATAATCCCCGCCGTCTTCGCCTTCTCGGGCGGTGACGAAAGCGCGCTCGGACAAGGTCCCGGGCTTATGTTCGTAACGCTTCCCAAGGTATTCGACTCTATGCCCGGCGGCACGATAATAGGAACGGCGTTCTTCTTTATGGTATTCCTCGCCGCGTTGACCTCGGCGATCTCGCTGATGGAAACCATAGTGGCAATGTTTATTGATAAGCTAAACGTAAACCGCAAAATATCCTGCCTCATAGTTCTCGGCATATGTGTTCTTATCGGTATTCCCTCCTCTCTCGGCTACAGCCTCTGGAGCGAGGTCACCGTACTCGGTATGCAGTTGCTCGACTTCTTCGACTTTGCAAGCAACAGCCTGCTTATGCCCATAGTCGCGTTAATTACCTGCATATTCGCGGGATACGTGCTCAAGCCCAAAACACTTGTAGAGGAAATTGAGCTTTCGGGAAAATTCAATCAAAAAGCCATGTTTTCAGTCGTTATCCGTTACGTTGCTCCCATTTGCATACTGCTCATTCTCGCCTCGTCCGTTCTCAGCGCTTTCGGCGTAATAAGCATATAATAAATAACATTTGCAAAACCACCCGTTGGGGTGCCTGCGATAAAGCAGAAAACGGTATAGTTGTAAAAATACGACTATACCGTTTTTATATTAAATTTTATATTAAAATTCAACTAAAGTTAGAAAAATTCTCTCCAAATAAGTTATTGTTTTTACAAAGGAATGTGCTATAATATTATCAGGATAAGCGCTGATCCAAAACAATTTGGAGGAACAACAATGATTAAACTTGGAGAAAAAATAAAATCTTTAAGAAAACAGAAAAATATATCTCAAGAAGTTTTTGCTAACTACCTTGGTGTATCCTTTCAAGCCGTTTCGAAATGGGAAAACGGAAATACTATGCCGGATGTGACCATGATTCCTGCTATCGCATCCTTCTTTGGCGTTTCCACCGACGAGCTTTTTGATTTCAACCTTTACGAGATTGAAAAGAATGTTGAAGCGATTGTAGACGAGTACAGTAAATATTGGGATAAAGATAAGTATAAATGTGAGCAGATTCTCCGGGAGGGACTTAAAAAGTATCCGGGAAACGACATCTTGCTTGATTGCCTAACGGACGTTCTTTGTGAGCTGGGGCGAAATGACGAAGTGATTACGATTGGAAAATCTCTCGTGGAAAGCACCAAGCATGATGATCTACGTTTTGATGCGTATCGTTCGATGGCAGAGGCGTATAAAGCTAAGGGGGAATATCAGTTGGCTAAGGATGCCATTGAGCATATCCCCGAAATCTATTTTACAAAATTGGGCGTAGCAGCACAGCTTCTTGAAGGCGAGGAAATGTATGAGGCGGCACAAAAGCAGAAAAATATTTCTGCATGTGATTTAGTTGATATGCTTATCATTATAGGTAAGTATCTAAAAGAAAATGGAGAAATTGAAAAAGCCCACTCCCAATTTGTAATCGCACAAAAAATCATGAATGCATTTTGTGATGATTTTGTTGAAACAAAATACTTTAAGGCAAGAGTTTTTGAAGCTACCGATGAACAACTAAAAGAAATCGAACAACTATTGTGCGAATAATATGTTGCCCCGCTTCGTGCGGGGCTTTGCTTTTGTGTCCGCAAAAGCAGTGCTTGCGAGGAAAAGCAGATAGACTTTCGGGACGCACAAACCAAAGGCTCCCTTGTGTAAAGGGAGCTGACGCCGAAGGCGGCTGAGGGATTGTTTTACGATGATATTTTGTTTTTACAATCCCTCCGTCACGGCAAGCCGTGCCACCTCCCTTTACACAAGGGAGGCTTATTACCGCCCGACAGTACACCTAAAAAGTGTAACGCACTATACCTTGCGTGGCAAGGCGTGTGAAAAGGAGTACGAACAAAATTGCTCGTACTCCTTTTATGTTTGCGGTAGGTAAAACCTGCTTTATCGCAGGCACCCCTTCGGGTGGTTTTGTTAATTATTCTCCGCGTCACCGCTTTTTCTATAAACTCTGTGATTCAACCGCCCTCCCTTTTCAATAAAACCAGCGCTCTCGAGCAAAAGCGTCTTTGCTATAAGCAAACGCGTGTCGGGAGTAGGACCTGCCATGTGCGGCATAAGCGTTACGTTTTCATTCAAAAAAAGCATTTTGTCATACTCGGGCGGCTCTTTTTCGTATACGTCGAGAAGAGCAAAAAACCGACGGTTCATCAGAATTATGGCAAGCGAGCGGTGATTGACGACTCCCCCCGACGAAACGTCCACCAACAGCGCTCCCTTCTTTATCAACGAAAGCTGATTTGAGCCTATCATATGATATCCGCTGCGATTTTTGGGCGTATATACGCAGATAACGTCGCACTGAGAAAAAATATGATTAAGCTCGCTTCTGACGAGCTTGTATTTACGAACGTCACCCTTTGGGAGCGGGTCGTCGTCGTACACCATAATATTTACTCCGAACGGACTGAGAAGCCGTACAAGCATTGCGGCAACGTCGCTGTAATTTACTATTCCTACGGTCTTACCGACCAAGCCTTGATTAGTGTCCCACGAGTGCCGCCATTCATTTTTGTATTTCAATCGGCTGCTGTATTCTGGAATCTTTCTCAGTGAGCTCAATATATAAGCAATGCTGCCTTCCGCAACAGACCTCAAAAGCAGTGTTTCTCCCGATATGACCTTCACCCCCGCATCCCATGCGGCGTCGCTCATAAACGGCTGAGCATCACCGCCAAGATGCGCGAGTAATTTCAGATTTGGGGCGGCCTCGAGCATTTCGGCGCTCAAAGGCGGAGCGCCCCACGTAGTCATATAAACGTCACAGCCCTCAATAAGACGGACGGCTTTTTCGGGAGAAAAATTAACCGCAAAAGGATTCCACACCACTTCGCCAAGGCTCTCGGCAAGACGGCAGTTTTGCGTGTCAAAAAACGAATCAAATGTTTTCCCCTTGGGACAGGATACGAGAATTTTCATCTTTACTCCGAAAATAATATCAAGGCGCGAAGAGATTTCCGCGCGGACAGTGATTCTCTTCACGCCTATCTTTTATTGTATCTTTTTGGTTTATTATACAACATTTTACAACAAAATAATATAAAATATTTGCCCGATTCCGCTGTGCGCTTACGCTTTTCTATTGTCAGGAAGACGCAAGGGACGCGGGGGACGCGGGGGGACGCGTTTTCCGCTTTTTTGAAAAAAAGCTTGGCAAAAAACTTCCTTGCATGGTGGTAGCCCGATTAAGCTATTTCGGATTTATGCTGAATTTGTCGGGCTACCACCATGCAAGAAAGCTTTTGCGGAGCTTTTCTCGAAAAGCGACAACGCGTCCCCCGCGTCCCTTGCGTCCCTTGCGTCCCTTGCGTACTCTCGCAAAGACAGGAGGAGCGCGAGCAGAAAATATTTATACGATTTATTATTAAAATGAATTATAAGTAAATATTTTAAAAATTCGTGTTACAAATTTTGTGCCGCTGTTGACAAAAGGAAGTAAAAAATATATAATTAATATGGCGGTTTATGCTGTCACAACAAACTAAAAAGGAAGCGTAAATTATGAAAAAATCAAGATTTCTCATTTTGACAGCCTTGGTTTTGCTTTTGATATTCGCCTTCGTCGGCTGTAAGGGCCAAGGGGACGACACCTCGGAAACTGCGCCATCGGTAGTCTATTATACAGTCACCTTCAATTCGGCGGGCGGTAGCGAGGTCGAGTCGGCAAAGGTAGCCAAGGGCGGCTTTGCCTCCGCTCCCACCGAGCCGACAAAGGAAGGCTTCATATTCGATTATTGGAGCTATGATGGCGACGAATGGCTGTTCACCTCCGACAAGGTCACGGCAGACATAACTCTCACGGCGGTATGGGTAGATGCGGCGAGCGTATATAACTATCAAACCGTTGAGGGTACGCAGAGCTGTATAATAACGGGCTACAAGCGTCAATTTGAAACCATGAGGATTCCCGAAAAGCTCAACGGGCTTACGGTCGTCGGCATTGGCGACGGACTTTTTGAGGACATCTCGACCGAAAACACCTCGAAAATCATCGTCGATAAGTCGGTGGTATCTGTCGGAAACAATGCGTTCAAGGGCTGCTTGGGCGTCGAGATAGAGATAAAGGGAGCGCTTACGTCTATCGGAGAAGCCGCTTTTTACGAATGTGAAAAGCTTAAATCGGTAACCTTTGGGGAAACGCTTGAGATTATTCCTCTCCAAGCCTTTGCTGGTTGTATCTCTCTTACACAAATTGTCATTCCCGAAAGTGTAAAAATTATTGATGAAAACGCATTCGAGGACTGCGTTGCCCTTAAGAGCATTATTCTTCACGACTCAACAGTAAAAGTAAACTTTCTTGCGTTCAATGGCTGTGACGGGCTTGTTACCGTATATTTCTACGGCACGGAGCAGAGCTTTGACGCGATTGAGATATCAAGCGGAAACACCGAGCTTCAAGATGCGAAGCTATATCTTTACTCGGCTGAAAAGCCCGCGACAGACGGCAACTATTGGTATTTCAATGACAACGGAAAAATAAAAATTTGGTAATTAATTGGAGGCAGCTTTGAGCGAAAAAAATATTAAAGAAATACAAGCCTGCGCAAGAAAAACCTCTATAGGCGGTCAGGCGCTGTTAGAGGGTATAATGATGCGAGGACCTAAAAAGACCGCCATGGCGGTAAGAAATCCCGAGGGAGAGATAGTACTCGAAAAATGGGATACCAAAATATCCAAGAGAAGCAAGTTCTTTAAGCTCCCTATAATACGCGGAGTATTCGGCTTTATAGATTCCATGACCATGGGCTACAAGTGCCTTATGCGCTCGGCTGAGATAGCGGGGCTTGAAGAGGAAGAGCCGAAAAAGCCCAAGAAAAGCAAAAAGGGCGAGGAAAAGGCGGAAGCACCTGCGGTCGCGGAAGTAACGGAAGAGAGTAAAGAAACGGAAGCCGTCGAGCAGGAAATCAAACAAGAAAAAGAAGAACCCGCAGAAAAAGCGGAAGAAAAAAAGGAGGAAAAATCCTCCTCCGCTCTCATGACGGGAATTATGATAGTAGCGTCCGTGCTCGGCGTCGTTTTGGCAGTATTCCTGTTTATAATGCTCCCAACGCTTTTGTTTGGCTGGCTATCAGGACTTATGCCGTTCCTTAAGCCCGAAAGCACTGCGGCGGCGTCACTTATAAAGTCGGTATTCGAGGGAATACTGAGAATAGCAGTTTTGATTGCATATATGTCGTTGGTATCTTTGATGAAGGATATCCGCAGAACCTTCCAATATCACGGCGCGGAGCATAAGACCATTTTCTGCTATGAAAACGGCTTGGAGCTTACCGTGGAAAACGTTCGTAAGCAGCGCCGCTTCCACCCCAGATGCGGTACTTCCTTCCTCATTCTCATGCTCCTCGTGGGAATGTTTATATCCTTCTTTATTGACCCGCTGTTTATTCTAACGCTCGGATACGTTCCTCACGCGCTGATACGTACGCTTATCAAGCTCTTGCTTCTCCCCATAACCATGGGAATAGGCTACGAGCTTATCAAGCTCGCGGGCAGACACCAGAATTGGTTTACGAGAATAATCTCCGCTCCTGGTATGTGGCTTCAGCATCTGACCGTGTTTGAGCCTACCGACGATATGATAGAATGCGCTATTACCGCTTTCGTCGAGGTTATCCCCGAGGATAAGAGCGATAATTATTGATTGGAAGTTAGTTTGTGAATAGGTTTTTGTCAGAAACTTTCTTGAAAGAAAGTTTCCGACACCTTCAAAGAACTTGAAAAAAATAAATATTAGGGCTGTTGGAATATAGTTCTGTGCTTAATTGGGAGTACGCATTTTTCCAAGGTGGAAACCTGTCAAACGCTGCTGCACGTTTGACGGGTTTCTTTTTTATTTGAAGGTAAGTGCGAACATTGTGCTTCAAAATATGTTTCATTGCGGCTTTGTACCATCTTCACCTCAACGTGTCATCCTGAGCGGAGTCACAAAGAAGAAATAAAATTGCTGTCGTCTTATTTTCCCTTGTGACGCAGTCGAACTTTTTGTGAGACGAGGAACGAGTCGAGCAAAAAGCGACGAACGGAGCATAAGCGGAGTGAGGAAGGGATCTACTTCGATTTATTGCTATCCCTTCATGATTAAA
>JAFTXE010000127.1 GCA_017461745.1 Clostridia bacterium
CCTGCCTCGCGTTGCTCGTTGCTTTCCGCTCGGTTCGTTCCTCTCCTCACGGAAAGTTCGACTGCGTCACAAGATATTTTTAATTCGCTTTAATGTAATCCTCGCGTTGTGACTTCGCTCAGGATGACACGTTGAGGTGAAGATAGTGCGTATATTGACCCCTACAGTTTTGAGAGGTATCCTACCGCACCTTTCAATAAAAAAAGAAACCCGTCAAACGTGCAGCAGCGTTTGACGTGGTTTCCACCTTAGAAAAATGCGCACTCCCAATTACGCACAGCACAAAATTCCACCAACCCTAACATTTATTTTTCACAAGTTCTTTGAAGGTTTCGGAAACTTTCTCTCAAGAAAGTTTCCGACAAAAAACCACGTCTCAAACTAACTATCAGGAGGTAACATGAAAAAAGTATTTATCCATGACCTTGGCATTTTTGCTGAGGGGGCGCGCGGCTATGCGGCGCGCGTGAGGGCGGCGATGGGCGGTCGGCGTCAGACGGTTATATTCACGCCCAATTTTCAAATGCTCAACGCCGCCGCGAAGAACGAGGACGCCGCTCAGTTGCTTAGACGCGCGGATATTCTTTTACCCGATGGCGTTGGCGTTTGCCTTTACTGCCGCGCTAACGGCTTGCCGACGGTCGAGCGCATTGCGGGCATAGACGCAGGCTTCGCTCTGCTCAAATTTGCCGCGAGGGACGGAAAGCGGGTATTTCTTCTGGGCGCTGAGCGCGGTGTCGCTGAAAGAGCCGCAAAAAATTTAAAAGCACAGATTCCCCGCCTTTGCATCTGCGGCACGCACCACGGCTACTTCGACAAGTCTCTGAATTCCAAAGCAAACGCCGCCGTCTGCGATCGCATACGAAAAAGCGCCCCCGACGTCCTCCTCGTCTGCTTCGGCTTCCCCGAGCAAGAAAAATGGATAGTCGAAAACGCCCACTCCCTTCCCTCCGTCCGCGTATTCATGGGGCTTGGCGGCAGCCTTGACGTGTGGTCGGGCAGACAAAAAAGAGCGCCGCTGTTCTTCCGCGCTCTCGGCGTCGAATGGCTTTATCGCTGTATGCGTCAGCCCAAACGCTTTATCTCGCTGTTCAAAAGCCTTTAAATTAAAAATACGTCAAGAGGCGCAAGTAGCAAATACCCGCGTCTCTTGACAAAGCGCTTGCATATAATTTACAAAAAGCTATTGATTAATCAACAAAAGTATGGTATAATTATTATGTATGCAATTATATAAAATTTGAAAGGCAAGGTCTTTTTATGAGTCTTAACGATTTTTTTAGCTTGGGATTTATAGGCAAATACATAAACGATAACTCGGCTACCCTCAGCAGTGGGGCTATAATCGGCGTGTGGGTAACGGGCTTTATTCTCTGCGCAGTTATCGCTTATCTTCTCGGAAGCCTTAATTTCGCGATAATTATTTCGGGAAGGACCTACAAGCAGGATATCCGCGAATACGGAAGCAAAAACGCGGGCATGACCAATATGATGCGCACCTACGGTAAAAAGGCGGCGGGTCTTACTCTGCTCGGAGACGCGCTTAAGGCTGTAGTTGCGGGTCTTATCGGCTACGCCGTCCTCGGTCAGCTCGGCGCTTACGTTGCGGGCACGGCTTGCGTTATCGGTCATATGTTCCCCGTCTTTTACAAGTTCAAGGGCGGCAAGGGCGTTGTGACCACGGCGGCGTCCGTTCTTATGTGCAACCCCTTCGTGTTCGTTATTATGCTCGTTATTTTCGTTATTATAGTGGCAGGCACGCGCTACATATCCCTCGGCTCAGTTATGTGTATGCTCATGTATCCCTTCGTGCTCAACACCATCGACACGTGGCTCTCGGGCGGCTGTCCTTACGTTATCTTCGCTCTGCTTATGGCGGTGCTCGTCATCTTCAAGCACAGAGATAATATAAAGAGACTCAGACAGGGCAAGGAAAATAAATTCTCCTTCAAAAAGAGCGTAAAATCGGACGAGACTCAAAAATAATATCCAAGAGGACTTAAATGGACGCTTTAAATAACACGGCGGCTCAGCTTTCCGCCCTCGCCGATATCATCGTATCGGCGGCGAATAAAAATCTGCTTCGCAAGGCGGTGCTCTCAAAGCCCAAGGACAAGACCGTAACACGCGCGGTAATTTCTCCTCGCGCCATAGGCGGCAAGCCCTGCTTGCAGACGGAATATTTTCTTGCCGATAACAAGGCTACGCACAAAAACGTTTTTCTTTCCGACTCCCCCGCTCCGCTTATTATTGAAATGATAAGCGCTTTCGGTCAGGTGAACGTCATAACCGAGGCAGGAGAGTGCGAATACAGAGTTTCCTCAAAGGGAAAAACGGCGCTTATCGGCGGCGACAAGCTCCAAAGAAAGCTTGACGCGTCCGAGGGACAGACCTCTGCCATTGTAGCTAACAACAGAGAAAAGAAATATATACTTGACGGAAGCGAGCCCTTTCTGCTCCGTCTCGGCGTTGCCGACAAGAACGGCAGAGTTTACGACAAAAAGCAGGCGAAATTCAGGCAGATAAACCGCTTTCTTGAGCTTATCCGCGATGTTGAGGACAAGCTCCCCAAGGACGAGATATACGTTTGCGACCTCTGCTGCGGAAAGAGCTATCTTTCCTTCGCCGTTTATCATTATTTCACCAACGTAAAAAAGATAAAGACGGTCATGACGGGAGTTGACCTCAAGCCCGACGTTATCGAGCATTGCTCCGCCGTCGCCAAGGACCTCGGCTTTGACGGACTGAGCTTTATCTGCGGCGACGTAAATCAGTTCTCCGCCCCCACCCGTCCCGCTCTGGTAATTTCTCTTCACGCCTGCGATATTGCGACGGACATAGTTCTCGTCAAGGCGGCAGAATGGCAAGCGGACGTCATTCTTTCGACCCCCTGCTGTCACCACGAGCTTAACCACTCGATAAACTGCAAGGAGCTTTCCTTCATAACCGATTACTCCATGCTCCGTCAGAAGCTGTGCGACGCCGCAACTGACGCTCTCAGACTCAAAAGACTTGAGGCACAGGGGTATTCGACCGTTGCTCTTGAGCTTATCGACCCCGAGGAAACACCCAAAAACGTCATGCTCCGCGCCGTAAGAAAAAAGAATTTCGACCCCCAATCCAAGCAAGCCGCTAAGGCTCGCGAGGAATACCTCGCCGCAAAGAGATTTTTGTGCGGCTGTGACGGCGAGCAATTCCATTTCTGAGCTTCTATCTGCGCCGTAAAATACGAAAGGAAGGTAAAGCCTTATGACGTATCTCAACGCAAAAAAATATATGATATCCGCCCCCTACTCAAACGGAAAGGGGCACAGTAACATTCTTGAGCTGCTTGACTCCCTCGGCTCGCCTCAGCGTCGAATGAAATATCTCAGACTTGCGGGAAGCAACGGCAAGACCGTTTGCGCTGAAATGCTCACGTCGGTTTTGATAAAGGGCGGCTACACCGTAGGGTGTCTTAGAATGCCACTTCGGGAAGAGCCGACGGATAACGTCTGCATCGGCAATAAGTGTCTTTCCATGGATCAGTTTGCGCAGTACACGAGTGCGATAAAGAGGCTTGGCGCAGGACTTGATTTTATACCCACTCAATCCGAGCTTTTGCTGTCGGTGGCTCTGCTTGCCTTCAAGGACGCGGGCTGTGATATCTGCATAATTGAAAGCGACCACTTCGGCGAGGACCCCTCAAGGTTTCTTCCCCCTCCCTTCGCCGCGGTTATATGCGGTACTATCCCAAGCGACGACACCGAGCAGATAACGAGAATACGCTCTTACATATGCCGTGGCATTGAGGAGATAGTCAGCGCTCCGCAGAACAGCGAGGCGTACTCGATAATTTCCGACACCTGCTATTCGGTCAACTGTCGTCTGACGCTCCCGACAAGGAACGCGATAAGCATTGACAAGCTGACTTTTCGCGGCTCGGAATTTCATTATAAGAACGTCAAATACACGCTGAGCCTCAGCGGAAGATTTCAGATCTCCAATGCGGTGCTGGTTATCGAGACCTTGGAAATGCTCGCGAGAAAGGGCTTTTCAATCAGCGTTGATAACATAAACGCGGGGCTTTCCAATCTCAGAATTCCCGCAAAATTTGAGACGGTTTCCCTGTTCCCCCTTATTATCGTTGACAGTACGCATACGCCCGTCGCTATCGAAACGGTCTGCGATTCGCTCAGCGATTTCAAGGCTCAGACGGGAACGAACGTCCGTCTCTGTCTGCCCTCGGGAAAAATAATTCCCGATTACGTTGACGCGCTTGAACGCAGAGGATATACTATCGAGAGTATCTATACGCCCGCCTCCGACGGAATAGCGTCCGATAGCAGAATAGTTCCCTGCAATACCCAAAAAGCCTTGGTAAACGGCGTCCTCAGTAACCTCGATAAAAATACGCTCCTGCTCGTATCGGGTAACCACAAGTTCGTTATACCCGTAAGGCACAGAATGCTTGAAGCCTTGGGCTTCAGGTTTTAAGAGTTAGTTTGTGAAGGTTAGTTTATGAGGAGTTTTTTAGTCAGTTTTTTGTCAGAAACTTTCTTGAGAGAAAGTTTCCGACACCTTCAAAGAACTTGAAACAAATAATATAACGGCTGTTAGAATATTGTGCTGTGCTTAATTTGGAGTACGGTATTTTCTAAGGTGGAAACCGCGTCAAACGCTGCTGCGCGTTTGACGGGTTTCTTTTTTTATTGAAAGATGCGGTAGGATACCTATCAAAACTGTAGGGGCGACCATCGGTCGTCCGCTAAAAAGAATATAATTTTTGCTGAGTTTTTGCCGTATGTTTTTGCCAAACACACGCGGACGATCGATCCTCCCCTACGATATGCAAATTTTTCTTTACATTTTTTGAAAAATATGGTATAATATTATCAACAAATAATTTTCAATTTTTTCTTGCATTCTCGCTCACTTTCGGTATAATGCGTTTACCGCCCGAAAGGAGAACGAAAAGATAGAAATGCTTGCTTTTGATAAGGACAAAAAAATGATAATGAAAGGCTGTTTTTTATGACAAAAGAATCCAAAAATATCTTAACTCGAGAAAACTGTCAAAAAGAGCTTGTTCGGTGGGCAAAGGGAAAATTACTTCCCGATGTGGTTTTGCTTATGGTTATGTTGCTGATTTTTGTTCCGCTTTTTGTGGCGTGTGTATACGTAGCAAAAAACATACTCGTTTTAGGAATTATATTGGCTTTGATGTGTACAGTCGCTCCCGCTTTTTTTATATATAAAATCGTTCGTGATATTATTAAGATGTGCTTGGTTAAACAAGGAGCATTTTCTATTGTTAAAGATACTGTTAGCCGTATATCCAAGGGAGAAGTGCCGAAAAATTATTCGGAAGGCAGGCACACTGTTGACGCAGTATATTTAACAAAATACGGAAGATGTACTTCGTTACAAACACCGTTTGATCTTTCTTCTGTGGGAGATGAATTTTATCTTGTTATTTTACACGGCAAAAAAGATCAAATTGTTTTTGCGTATCATTCCATGATGTATGAATGTAAGGATTTATAAATTGCATCTAATAAACGCAGAAAGGCGGTGACATATACACATGACAAAAGAAACAAAGAACGTTATAACCAAGGAGACTATTGCAAAAGATATCCAAGCTAAAGATAAAAAGAGTTCCCGTATTTTACTCATCATAGAGCTCGTTTATGTAGTTGTAGTGAGTAGCGTGTTTTTGGCAATTTATTTTTGGGGATTAAAAAGCAGTGAAGTAGGTGTTATAGGTTACGTCATCTTCTTTGCAGGTGTATTTATTTGCCTTTTTCCGTTGTTTTCAATGATAGTTGCTTTGATAACAGGAGGCAAAGGACCGAAGGACGCAAATTTTTATGTTATTACTGACGCGGTCATTTATAAAGAAGAAAAAACAATAAGAAGACGCAACTCGTTACTTGTAAAAAAGGTGATACATCTTTGTAAGTGCGGAGAAGTTGAAGTGAACTCGACTTGCTATCAAATAACTGCTGAAAACGATGTTTTTTATGTGGTTGTGAGTCGCCGAGAGCCAAAACGCACATTGAAATGCTATCCAGCTAAGCTTTATGAGTATGTAGAATGATTATGTCATCTAAAACGGTTGCCAAACACACGCGGACGACCGATGGTCGCCCCTACCGCAAGGGTTCAATATACGCACTATCTTCACCTCAACGTGTCATCCTGAGCGAAGTCACAACGCGCGGATTATATTGAAGCGAATGAACGATATCTTGTGACGCAGTCGAACTTTCCGTGAGGAGAGGAACGAACCGAGCGGAAAGCAACGAGCAACGCGAGGCAGGGATCTACTAACGACTTTCGATAACCTTCTTTGCGTAAGTGTTACTTTTATATTGCTGAGGGAATGTAAGTTTTAAGCACAAAAGGGATAGCAATAAATCGAAGTAGATCCCTTCCTCACTCCGCTTGCGCTCCGTTCGTCGCTTTTTGCTCG
>JAFTXE010000128.1 GCA_017461745.1 Clostridia bacterium
GGTATATGCTGTCGGGGTGCTTTTGCCGAGCCTAATGCGGAAAAAGTGTATTTCATCCTTGCCGATATGTCGCTTGGCTGCACCCCACAGGCATCCGTCTGCGGTTAAAAGGTAAAGGGCGCACATCTTGATTTTGTTGTTGGTGTTCATACCTTTGATGGCATTCTCAAAGACCGATCTGTGTTTCTCGTTTTTGAATTGCATAGGCTTTCTTTCACACTCCTTGATGTATCCGTTAATTCGGATGATAAATTCGGGGTTGGTTACCGCCGTGAAGGTTTCCATCAGCACTCTCGGCTGTGGGATTTGTCCTTCGTGGATTCGTTGCTCCACACAGGGCGTTTTTTCGCCCGACACGCGCCTTTTCTTCTTTCTGTCGGCACATTCCTTGCATCCGCACCTTTCGGCGTTGTACTCGCTTTTTTCGCTCACAAAAACGCCGTGTCCTCTCGGACGGAAGTGGGGTGTTTTCTGCATCATCTTTTCGATCTCTCTATCGTGAGGGTTATCTGCAAAAATCATCTATTTTTCTCCTTATTCCTGAAATGAAAAAAGCCGAGGATATTTCTATCACTCGGCTCGACGGTTATTATTACATTGTTTGATTTAGCCCCTGTACGGGTTCTTCGGATATTCTTATATCCATTAAAAATTTGGGATCGACGATTACCTCCGATTCGTTTCGTCCGTTAAATAAAGCGAGGATATGTTGCTTATCTATCTCCGCTTCGTATACCGTTCCGTCCTCGTTAAATCGGTGAGCAAACCATTCGGCTTTCTCTCTATCAAGTGTCCACGATAACGCCTTAATATTTTTTGCGTTATGCGAGGTCACTCCACGGTAAACCGTGACGGTATCGTCCAATTCTTCGTACTGCCGTAACTCGTCCTCGAGCATAAGCTCGTGAGGATCGGCTTGTTTGAACATTGATATTAACTTGCTTTTGCTCACGTTGGTATCGCAGTTCGGGTTTTCCGATCTGATCCACGCATCGGCAAGGATTTTTGAAAAATCCGCTTTCGATAAATATGGAGAAGCGTATTTGAGGAAGGTCAAGCTGTAGGGCTTGTTCGTCATCATATAAATCTCGTAGGCGTTGTCGGTGCTGTTTATCTGTTTTCTCATAAAGCTCTGCCACGCCTGCAGATTTTCTTCGCTCTCGGTTATGTCTATGAGTTGCATCACTCCGTCCTTGGTTGTTGCTACAAAGCCGGACGAGGTGAACGGATGCTGTACCACCATCGGGGAGTACGGTGTCTTATATACCTCCGTCATCAACAGGGCACGAGCTACCGATTTCACTTGCTCTATATCTGTTGTAGGCTTCATTGTATCTCCTTATTTTTGGCATAAAAAAAGCACAGAGCTTTTCTTTCTCTGTGCTGTGTGTGGTGGGCGGTTTTTGTTCTCACGGGAGTTCAAATCCTTTCAGTATTGGAAAATACCCATTTTTCATCTACAAAATCGAACTAAAAAATTTCGCCCGAAAAAAGCAAAAAAGCCTTGAAAAATCAAGGCTTTTTGCGGCGATATCTTTTTTATCGCCCTTTTATGGCCTACCCGACAGGATTCGAACCTGCGACCTCAAGAGTCGGAGTCTTGCGCGCTATCCAGCTGTGCCACGGGTAGATATTTTTTTTAGGCTGCCGCAAGCTTGCGCTTGCGACAGCCTTTTTGTGTTATTCAGATACTATCTGAGTTGCCGTACCGCCTGTGAGGGTAATCATCTTTACTGCCTGGAGCGAGAATGCGTGTGCTTCTACGTTCAGAGGCTTATCAACGTTACCGCTTCCGAGCACCTTAAGCTTGGTGGTCTTAGCGGGTATCAGCTTCTTAGCCTTAAGAGCTTCAATGTTTACTGTCTCGCCTGCCTCGAACTTGGAGTTGATGGTCGAGAGGTTGATTATAGCCTTCTGACCGGCAACAACTGCCGCCTTCTTGGTTACGACCAGCTTCATTGCGTCGCTGTCACTCATCATCGAGTCAGCTTCTTCAGCAGATACGTGATCAACCGTATGCAGCTCTTCTTCAACCTCAACCTCGGGTTCTTCCTCGACCTCAGGCTCTGCTTCGGGCTCTGCCTCGGGCTCGGGCGTGGGTTCGGGATCGGGAGTAGGCTCAGGCTCGTTGTCCTTGCGGCTCTTGTTGATGTAAACAACAATACCTGCGGCTACGAGAATGAGTATGAGCAACAGACCTATCCAGAGGAAGTACTTTCCTGTGGTATCGAAGAACGAGGGTTCAGCGGTATCGGTATCTGTGTCGGTATCCGTTCCGTCGGGAGCGGTGGTATCATCGGGCTCTGTTGAGCTACCGGGTTCATTGGGGTCGGTAGGCTCGTCGGGCTCATCGGGAGGAGTTACGGGAGTTTTGCTTTCCCATGTTGCCCAAACCTCGATGTCGCCTGCCTTTGTAAAGTCAAGCGTTGCAATGCTCCAGCCCTTGAAAGTGTAACCCTCACGGTTAGGATTATTTGCGGGATGGCTGGGATAAGTGCTACTGTTGGCGAATTCCCAAGCCTTTTCTTGGATAAGTTCAGTCTTGGAGTCGTCCATATACCACTTTACGCTGTATGTGTTCGCGGTGTATTTGGCATTAATTTTAATGTCCATATCACCCTTCTGGTATGCTCTATCCCATGCGCCCGTGTAACCCGTCTTATCGGGAACTGCGGGAGCGTCGATAGACTCAGCTCCGTAGGTGAACTCAACGGTCTTGTAAAGCTCGCCGTCAACGTAGAACTCAGCCTTATACTTGTTAGCCGTGTAGGTTACGGTCTGAGTATCGGCAGCTGCTTCCTCGAATTTTGCGAGGCTTGCAGTGTGTCCCGTCTTTGTGAAGTGCTCTGCAACGTCAGCGTTGATAGCGGCAAGCATTTCAGCGTAGTTTGCGTAATCGCTGTAGCTGTAATCCTTAACCAAGGCTGCCGTCGTACCTCCTGCTACGTCGTTAACCGTCAGTGAGAGAGTAGCGAGCTTATAGGTTACGGTGATATTCTGCGCTACGTCGCTATCAGCGTCTGCGGAATAACCGTTTACTATAATAAGGTAGTTATCGGGGTTGGAAACCTTACCGACAAGGTAGGTGTCCTTAATGAGCTTCTGAATTTCTTCAAGTGTAGCGCCGTAAGGAACGCTCAGCGTATCCGTGTCGCCCGTAGTGGAGAGAAGGCTGATGGCGCTCTCTGTCTTATATGCGGGCTTTGCGTCCTCGGGAGTGGAATCAAAGGTTACGTTAAGAGTAATCTTCTTTACGTCGTAAAGTACGGTTACTGTCTGTTCGTTGGTATATGTCGCGTCGGTAGCGAACTGAACGTAGCCGTTGATGGTTACGATCTTATTAGCTGATGCTGTAAGTGTCTTTGCAAAAGCAAGAATCTCACTTTCTTCAGCACCGTAAGCGAACTCAACCTTTTCAGCCTTAACGGTTTCGCCGTCCTTTACGTATTCAAGAACGTTTCCGTCCTCATCAACGAAGGTTACGTAGGTGTATTCGTAAGCGTCTGTGGTAACCATCTTAACGGTGGTAACCTTCTGCTCTCCGAGAGTGTAGTCCTCCCAAGAGTAAATGTACTCGTAGGGGTTGTAGTTTTCGATGTACTGAGTGTACTCGTCAGATTTGAGATCGGGCTCAGTAACTGTGGTATCGCCGATATTGTAGAATTCTCTGTAAACAACCGTATCGCCGATTACGAATTCAACGTAGTAGCGGAGGGAGGAGTTGAGAACGCAGTCCTCAGCGGGCATTTCGGTAACTGCTTCCGCGTTGTCGTCAACAACGGTCATTCCGTTTGCGTCCTTGAGAACGTCAAGGGAAATTCCTGCGGGGAGGTAAGTAATGAATTCATCGCCGTACTCGTCGATAACCGTCAGCTGATAGAGACCGTCTACGACGACAGTTGCGTCAAGGCTTGCGGATATCTCGGTGGAGGTAAAGAGAACTACTACCTCTTCGGGAATAGCGATGTACTTGCTTACGATCTTGTTCAGCGCCTCGATGAAATCAAAGGAGAGAGCCGCGGAGAAGGAGAACTGTCCATTTCCGTCGTAAAGCTTCTGAATGGGAAGAGAAGCGTCAAAGCTTGACGTTACTTTATCGGCAAGAGCGAGAGCCTTGTCAACTACCTTGTCGTAATTTTCCTTGGTAGCGAACTTGTCAAGAAGCTCGTCAACCTTAGCCTGAGCCTTGGCAACGACGTCCTTGTCGCCGAATCTCTCGTTTATCTTATCATAAGCCTTAGCTTTGATATCGTCGAGCTTTTCGTAAATTGCATCGTAAAGCTCGTCATTGGTGAGTATGCCCTCAAGAGTGTCCTTAAGCTCTCCAACAGTCTTGCTGGGAAGAAGTACGAGAGCGTCCTTGACGGTCTGAGGAACCTTCTCATGAGTGAGAGCGGTTTCGTAAATAGAGGAAACTACCTCGGGGAGAGCGACGTAAACATCTATATTGAGGTTTTCGTCAACGTCGAGCTTGAAGTTATCGGAGAAATCAGATATAAGCTCAAGAAGCTCTGCGGGATCTCCGTTGAAGCTTGCGTTGAAGCCGTATTCGTAGGTCTTGCCCTGAACGTCGAGCGTTATAAGCGTCTCAAAAACGGTGCCGTCAACGCCAATGTTGAGGAGATCCTCAACGTCGGGAATGAGGTCTACGATAGCCACGAGAATAGCGGTAACGTCAAATTGCGCTCCGTTGAATATCTTTGTGCCGTTGAGGTAGATACCGTCAACCTTGGTCATCAGCAATCTGTAAGCAGTCTGAAGAACTTCCTTAACAGCCGCCTTTACTTCGGGAGCCTTGGTCTTAGCGTAGTCAATGACGTCGCTGAGAATAGCTTTTACGTCAATTGCCTCAAGTATACCGCTTTCCTGAATGAAAGCTTTGATATTGTCAGTGCCAATAGCCTCGAATATCGCCTTTAACTCGTCATTCGAGTACATCTTTGCAAGCTCGGCAGGACCGCCTGCTTCTGCTATTACGTCCTTGATATCAACATAGTTGATAAGATTGTTTACACCTACTGCGGTTACGATGGAGTCAACCGAGAAGAATCTCGTTACGTTATTAACGCCTATAACGTCAACGAGCAATACTTTAATATCAACGTAATCGTTGATGATTGCATCATATCCTCCGAATGCAGCGTCGATAAGGGCGGAATCCGTAAGAGGATCGAACGTAGTCATGAATATGGAAACGCAAGTGTCGTCGCTGAATACTCCGCTGTTGGTGACGATGGTCTTAAGCGTGGTATTATCCAACTCGGCAATGATTGCGGAAGGATCAATAACTGCCATTACCGCATTAAATGTATTGGCGTCGTTGAGGTAACCCTTTATTGTTGCAATACTGTCGTTGTTGTTGATAGCTCCTGCTATAACAGAGAAGTGATTTTCCAACAGAGCAACGAGCTGTGTCTTGTCAAGATTAAGAATCTCGCCAGCAATCAAATTCTTAACTTCGGAGATTGCTATAAGCTGATTACGAAGTGCAGGGGTTGTTTTTACATGGTTTACAAGTCTTGCTTTTAAATTCTCGTTAGCAAGCAGCGTATTGACATTTACTACTGTTTTGTTGATAACGCCATAGGTAAACAGGTCGTTAACCGTTATGCTGAGAATGTTAAGCTGATACTGTGTGGGTGTGTTAAAAGTTGTAATCTTTTGGAAATCTTCAAAGAACGCAGATACAGAAAAATTCTCTGCGTAGTATGTGTATAGATTGCTTATAACTGCGTTTTGGCTGAGAGTACCGGCTGCGGTCAAATCAATCCAAATCAAGTCGTCTGTAATGTTATCAAATGAATCTTTGAATGTATTTTGATCAACACCATTATTAACTGATACTAAGCCGTTGTTTATGAGACTTTCGGGAGCAAGATTTTTAGCAATTGCCAAATCTGCAATATTGGACGTGTTAATAGCGCCTGTCATTTCCGTGATATCAGTGTAACCGATAATGTTGTTATCGCTCAGATATTCGGGTGTGAATATTGAGGTAACGGCATTTATACCAACAAGATTTTCGATAAAGTCATCGTCGGTTAACAAGGAGTCAAACAAGCCGCCGTTCATTATGTCTGAAACGAAAGCGTTGTTAGCCATGAGCTCATCAAGAACATCGCCGTTAATAAGTCCCTTGATTTGAGCATCTGTAAATGCCTCAATAACATCAAATCCGATAGCACCGTTTTCGATAAGGTCGGATATGAGCTCTGCCGACAAAATGTCAGCAGTAACACCCGTCATAAGCTTTGCCTCAACGGTATCGTTAGCTATGAACGCATCGAGCTTTGTCTTGTGCGCGGAGTCCATAACTACGTTGATAACGCTGTCTATAACGCCGGGCTTGTTGAGAATTTCCTCAAAGTCAAGCTGAGAAACTACTTTGTCTTGCAGGTTCTGCTTGATCTGAGGATCTGCTAGGATATTGGTAACAACCTCGTCGGTAACGAGAGCAATGAGTTTGCCCTTGATAACGGGGTCGGTGGTTATGTCGTCAACCAAAGTAGTCTCGTTGAGAATTTTGGAGATAAACGCATCATCAACGATTGCGTTGATTACATCCTCCTTGAACATAAGGTCAACAACCTCGTCGGTAAGAAGCTTCTTAAGAGCATCTTCCTCAACGGCGTTGATAATGTCGTCCATAGGAATGAGGTTCATCAATTCCTGCGTGTCGATAAGCTTGCTGAGCAAATCGAGATCAAGGAATTCGGAAACCAGAGCCTCGGGCATATCGTTAACGATTGCCTTTAATTCGTCGAGAGTTACGTAGTTGGAAGCGAGCTCCATAAGGTCGTCGATGGTGACGTTCTTACCAAGCTCCAAGGTTTCCAAAACGTCCTCGGGAATGAGAGCTTTGAGCTCCTCCTTGGATAACTTTTTATCCTTCAGAATGTCATAAACAACATCGGGATTGATTTTGAAGCTTACGACTCCGTCCTCGTAGGTCAATGACCAGCAAAGATCGTCGTACGTAGCATCTTCGGGAACGGTCACGCCAAGTGCTGCCGTAGGTAGACAAACACCCAAGAGCATGACCAGCGTCATTAGCAAGGCTAAAAAGCCCTTTGCCTTTGTTCTGAGTTTTTTCATGTTCTTTACCACCTTTTATATTGTTCCGAATTGCACGGATACTTACTTATCCTAAATTATACTATATTTTCCTCTCAAAGTCAAGGTATTTTAATAAATATTTTGAAAGAAAACCATTATTTATCTCGGTAAAATATGATAATTTTGAGAAATTTGGGGCTGAAATTGCGCAATAATTTTATAATATGTCAGATGTAAAATATAATATAGATAAGTGGTCGTATAAAAATACAACATAAATTTATATCTAAAAATTCATGTAAAATAAAGATATATTTATTAAATATAAAATAAATCATCACTAATATTAAAAAATAAAATTGTGATGAAAAATTATAAACTCCACAAAAAATGTGTAAATTGTAAATATTTTGTATTTGCTTCTTCTGCCGAGCGATCCTTTTTTTGCATAAGCGTGCGATTAACACGGTTGCAAGCTTCCTCGCAATGACAGAGTGAGTGCGTATATTGCGGTAGGGGCGACCGTCGGTCTGTCTGGGTTCCACCTTGAAAAATACCGTACTCCCAATTAAGCACAGCACTATATTTCAACGACCAATATTATTAGTTCCAAGTTCTTTGAAGGTGTCGGAAACTTTCTCGAAAGAAACTTTCTGACGAAAAATCCTTTCCGCAAACTAACTCTCTGAAAAACCATAATTTTCAAGATTCCTATCGCAACATTTCTAAAGCATCGGCTGTTTGCGTACAAAATTATTAGTTCTTTTGATGAAAAAGTGATTTTTTTGTTAAATTAACTTGACAAATACAGAGGGTTATGGTATGATTATATATTATAGTAAGAAATTCGTCTTATTATAAAATTAAAATATTTTTATGAGGTATTGATCATGAAAAAAGCAATTCTCAAGGTTCTTGCTCTTTGCATGTGCGCAGCTATGCTTCTTTGCTCGCTCGTAGCTTGTGGAGACAAGAAGAACGACAAGATCGTTATCGGTCTTACAGGTCCTCTCACCGGAGGCGCTTCTATTTACGGTATCGCCGTAAGAAATTCCGCTCAGATGGCTGTTGACGAGATCAACGAAGCAGGCGGACTTAACGGTATCGAGTTCAAACTCGATATGCGTGACGACGAGCACAAGGCTGAAAACGTCGCTAACCTTTACACCGGTCTTGTTGAAGACGGTATGCAGGTTTCTCTCGGAACGGTTACTACAAAGCCCGGTCTTGAGTTCAAGAACCTCTCCAAGGATGACAACGTATTCTTCCTTACCCCCTCTGCTACGGGTGACGCTATCCCCGAGTACGACAACGGCTACCAGATGTGCTTCGCAGACTCCAATCAGGGTACTGCTGCCGCTGAGTTCTTCAACGAGAACTACGTAGGCAAGAAGATCGGTATCTTCTTCAAGGCTGACGACGAGTATTCCAAGGGTATCAACGACAACTTCAAGGCTGCTCTTGACGATTCCTTTGACGTTACCGAGGCTAACTTCACGGGTGACGCTTCTACGTTCGACTCTCAGATAGCTACTCTCAAGGATTGTGAAATAGTATTCATGCCTATCTACTACACTCCCGCTTCTCAGTTCATGACTCAGGCAAAGAGTGTTGATAACAGCATCACTACTTACTACGGCTGTGACGGCTTTGACGGTATCGACGCTATCGAGGGCTTTGATATCACCTCCATTCCTCAGGAAATCAGTATGCTCTCTCACTTCAACTCCACCGCTACCGAGGGTCCTGCTGCTGAATTCATCAAGAAGTACAACGACAAGTACGACGAGGCTAAGGAGCCCCTTAACCAGTTCGGCGCTGCTGCTTACGACTGCGTATACGCTATATACGAGGCTCTTAAGGTAGCTGTTGAGAACGGCAAAGAGGTTACCGCTGAGACCAGCGCAAGCGAAATGTGCGATATTCTTACCGAAGTATTCAACAGCGACAGCTTTGAATTCAGAGGAATCACGGGTAAGTGTGAAGGTAACGAGAAATCCCACATCAGCTGGAGTGAGGACGGAACCGTTGTTAAGGAAGCTATTAAGTACATAGTTAAGGAAAAGAACGCTTAATCGGTATTCGCTTAAACAATAATAAATTCAGAAATAATTGCCGGTGCATTTTGCGTTGGCAATTATTTCTTCAATAGTAAAGGAACTACTATGGAATTTTTAACAACATTTGTAAACGGCTTGAGTCTTGGCGGAATTTACGCCATGATCGCGCTCGGATACACCATGGTTTACGGAATCGCCAAGATGCTTAACTTCGCTCACGGTGATATAATAATGGTAGGCGGCTACACGATTTTGCTGTTTTTGGCTGTCAATCCCATCGTTGCGATAGTTGCGTCTATGATATTCTGTATGTTACTCGGTATAGTTATCGAGAAGGTAGCGTATAAGCCTCTCAGAGGAGCGTCGCCATTGGCGGTGCTTATCACGGCTATCGGTGTCAGCTACCTGCTTCAGAGTATCTCTCAGATGATATTCGGCTCGGCACCTAAGTTTATAGTTATCGCCGAGCTTGGAATACTCAAGATTGGCGGTCTCTCAATCGGATATTCTACTATTATAACGTTGGCTTGTTCCTTGGTCGTTATGATAGCGCTCAGCCTGTTCGTCAAGTTCTCTAAAACGGGACGCGCGATGGTAGCGGTATCGGAGGATAAGGGTGCCGCTCAGCTTATGGGAATAAACGTTAATAATATAATAATGATAACTTTTGCTATCGGCTCGGCTCTTGCGGCTCTTGCAAGCGTATTCTTCCTGCTCAAAGCGCCCACGATGAGCCCGACCTTTGGCTCGCTCCCCGGAATCAAGGCGTTCACGGCGGCGGTTATCGGCGGTATAGGCTCTATCCCCGGCGCTATGCTCGGCGGAATACTCCTTGGAGTAATTGAGTGCTTTGCTCAGTCCGTTCCCGTCATCTCGCCTTATACGGATGCGATAGAGTTTTCTATTCTTATTATACTTCTTCTTGTTAAGCCCTCCGGACTTTTGGGTAAGAAGAGAAGGGAGAAGGTATAATTATGAATAAGATAAAGAATATAAAATGGAAGAATTATATCAACTACATAGTTATCGGCTTGCTTACCGTTGTTTTTGCCGCGCTGTCTATGTTTGGCGGACTTAAGACGTCAACGGCATATCTGCTCGAGGAGATTGCTATAAAGATCATTCTTGCGGTGTCTCTGAGTCTTGTCGTTGGATTTCTTGGTGAGCTTTCCCTCGGTCACGCGGGATTTATGTGCGTGGGCGCTTACCTTGGCGGTAAGGTTGCCGCTCTGCTCGTCGCGCCTCTCGGAAACGGATTTCTGACGCTTATAATCTCGCTTCTCGTCGGCGGCGCTTGCGCGGGACTTTGCGGATTTCTTATCGGTCTGCCCGCACTTCGACTCAGAGGTGACTATCTGGCTATTACAACGCTTGCATTCGGTGAGATAGTGAGAACGATATTCCAGAATACGAGCGCGGAGACCTTCGGCGGACCTATCGGTCTTCCTACTCCGAGATTTGAGGCTAAGTATTTTTACGTTATATGCTTTGCTACCGTGCTGATAACTCTTTTTGTGGTTCAGAATCTTATCAGAAGTAAGCATGGACGCGCTATCAAGGCTATTCGTGATAACGAGATAGCCGCGAGAGCTACGGGTATCAACATAACGGGCTATAAGCTGCTCGGATTCGTTTTGTCTGCTGTATTCGCGGGCATTGCGGGTGTTCTTTACAGCTATACCAAGTTCAACGTATCCAGCCAGATATTCGACTATAACTATTCTATTGAGATACTTGTTATAGTAGTTCTCGGCGGTATGGGAAATATCAACGGTTCTATGATAGCTGCCGTTCTCGTTACCTTCCTCAACCGCTACCTTGCAAACGTTCTGACGGGCAACCTTGCGGTGCTGAAGGACCTTATCTACGCTCTAGTGCTCATTGTTATAGTAATATACAACAACGCTCCCAAGCTCAAGAGCTTCAGGGAAAAGTACAATATAAAGGCGCTTACGGATAAGCTGAAGCGCAAGAAGGCGACGGAAGCTGACGGAAAGGAGGAGGTCTGATATGGCAGATAACGTAACGAGAGAAACGGTTCTAAAAACAGACCACCTCTGTATACAGTTCGGCGGACTTAAAGCCGTAAACGACGTAAACCTTGAAATAAAGCAGGGAGAGCTTTACGGACTTATCGGACCTAACGGAGCGGGAAAGACCACGGTTTTCAATATTCTCACGGGCGTTTATAAGCCTACGTCGGGAAGAGTATATCTCTGCGGTGAGGATATTACGGGTAAAACTCCTATTGAGGTAAACAAGAAGGGAATTGCGAGAACCTTCCAGAACATCAGACTTTTTGGCAACCTTACGGTGCTTGAAAACGTTATGGTCGGACTTGCTAATCAGATTCCTTGCAGCGTATTCGAGTCGGTGTTCAGACTTCCGAGACACAAAAAGAGCGAGAGGGAAGCCAAGGAGCGCGCGATGGAGCTGCTTCGGGTTTTCGGACTTGCCGAGTTTGCGGACTACCTTGCGTCCAATCTTCCCTACGGAAAGCAGAGAAAGCTTGAGATAGCCAGAGCTATGGCGACGGCTCCTAAGCTTTTGCTCCTCGACGAGCCTGCGGCGGGAATGAACCCCAACGAGACGCAGGAGCTTATGGACGATATCACGTTCATTCGTGAAAGGTTCGGTATCACCATATTGCTCATAGAGCATGATATGCGCCTTGTCAGCGGTATTTGCGAAAAGCTGACGGTGCTTAACTTCGGAACGGAGCTTGCCGTCGGAGATACGGCTGAGGTCCTCAATGATGCCGAGGTTATCAAGGCTTATATCGGCGAATGACCGACTAATCTATCGAAAGGAATTGAGTATATGTCGGAAACATTACTTGAAGTAAAGGATCTGGAGGTCTGCTACGGCGTTATCCGCGCGCTTAAGGGTATTTCCTTTAAGGTTGACAGAGGAGAGATAGTTTCTCTTATCGGTGCTAACGGCGCGGGAAAGACCACGACCTTACATACGGTCACGGGTCTTCTTCACCCCGCGGCTGGAACTATTACGTATAAGGGACAGGATCTGACGCGCACTCCCGCGCATAAAATAGTTTCTATGGGACTTGTTCACGTTCCTGAAGGACGCAGAATATTCCAAAGCCTCAGCGTTTATGAGAATTTGGTTATGGGAGCTTATTCTCAGAAGGACAAGGCAAAGTTTGAGGCTAATATGAAGCTCGTATTTGAGCTGTTTCCAAGACTTTGTGAGAGAAAAAAGCAGATGGCGGGAACGCTGTCGGGCGGTGAGCAGCAGATGCTCGCGATGGGAAGAGCGCTTCTTTCCGATCCCGAAATGGTAGTTCTTGACGAGCCCTCGATGGGACTTTCCCCTCTGCTCGTGTCCGAGGTCTTTGAAATAGTAAAGACCTTCCGAGAAAACGGAAAAACCGTGCTTCTCGTCGAGCAGAACGCTAAAAAGGCGATGTCTATTTCCGATAGAGTTTACGTTCTTGAAACAGGCTCTATTATTAATGAAGGAAAAGCAAGCGACCTGATAAATGACGAGAGCATCAAAAAAGCTTATTTGGGAGAATGATTATGAAGAAATTTTCTCTTATATTAATTGCGCTTCTGCTTTGCTTGGCGCTCGTTGCTTGCGACGGTGGCGATGACGAATACGTTGTGATCACCGATGAGAACGGCGAGACTCAGAGAGTTAAGAAGAGCGAGACTGAGACTGAGTCCGAGAGTCAGACCGAAAGCGATACCGACGGCGGTCTTGACGTTGAGATCGGCGGTGGCGACGGAAATTCTGACGATAAAGAATGGACTGCCAATTATTGATTAATGATTGAAAAAAATCGAAGGGGGCTTTGAGACGTATTGTCGATACCCCTTCGTTTTTTATATTCCAAAAATATCCTTATAAAAATGTAGCTAAAAAATTCCCAAATGTGTTTAAGACGGGCTTTAAGAGGTAAAAATATAAGTGCCGGCAAAAAAATGATTTGGGAGTAAATAAAAGATGATTAGTGTAAAACGGGGAGATATATATTATGCGGACTTAAGTCCCGTGGTAGGCTCGGAGCAAGGTGGTTTGCGTCCTGTCCTGATAATACAGAATGATGTTGGGAACAGATACAGTCCTACGGTGATAGCCGCAGCTATTACCTCGAGAATGGGAAAGACGCGATTGCCCACACACATAGACATATATTCGGACAAAGCAGGACTTGCCAAGGATTCGGTGATATTGCTGGAACAGATACGTACGCTTGACAAACGCAGACTTAAAGAGAAAATGGGACATTTGGACGAAGCTGTGATGGCGAGGGTCAATACGGCAATAGCCGTTAGCTTTGGTCTTGGCGGTGAGCCGACGAGGACGGGCGACGGACAAGCCGTGGCGGTTAGCGAAAATACGGCGTTGATGTGAGAGTTGGCTTGTGATAGTATGATATATTGTCAGAAACTTTCTTGAAAGAAAGTTTCCGACACCTTCAAAGAACTTGAAGAAATAAATATTAAGGCTGTTGGAATACAGTGCTGTGCTTGAATTTAAGCGTGGTTTTTTCTAAGGTGGAAACCGCGTCAAACGCTGCTGCGCGTTTGACGGGTTTCTTTTTTTATCTAAAGCTGCGGTGCGAACATAGGTTTCTCGACTAAAGTATGTCATTGCGAGGGAGCGTCTCGTCGTATAAGTTAAGATGGTAAGATTTGCTGTTTTGTAATGCGCTTGGAGTTGCATTTACGAATTACAATTTATCGTCGATGTGAAAAAATATCAAAAAAGTTTTAAAAAATCGGCTTAAAAGATAAAAAGCACTCGCAAATTTCGGTGAAATGACGATAAAAATTGATGTTTTTGTTTAAAATGTACATTTTTGATGGGTATATACGCTTAAATTTCTACATGGAGCAGAATAAAATCCTATTGCAATATCGTCGTTTATATGATATAATATTTAAGCTTGATGTGCGTAGAAGCGAGAGGTTGCCGTGGGTGTGACGCCCTGCGGGTAATTTTCGCGGAGTATGTCCGTTTGATCGGGCGAAGCAATCATGCAAACACCGTCGCTTGTCATGCGAGGCGGTGCGCTTCTTAACTTCCCTTTGTTACCCGAGGTTGTTCTCAGCAGATGCTGATGCGAGAATGAATTCGGATTTTTAAATGGAAAATAAGAAAACGCACGGAACGGTGTTGGCCGATGATTGCGCCCCTGAAACGCAGTTCGCTAAAGGTTTGCGAATATGGTTTCTACTTCGCACTCCGACCGCGAGCAAGCGAATCTTATAATAAGGAGGAAAAAACAGGTGGCAGTCAATGAGAAGATCAGAGTAAGACTGAAGAGCCATGACCACACGCTCATCGATGCGGCAGCAGAGAAGATCGTGGAGCTGGCT
This sequence comes from Clostridia bacterium, assembly GCA_017461745.1. Taxonomy (GTDB): domain Bacteria; phylum Bacillota; class Clostridia; order Oscillospirales; family CAG-272; genus HGM12713. The sequence continues at coordinate 14,462 of JAFTXE010000128.1, forward strand.
AAGAGAAACGGCGCAACCGTTTCCGGTCCTATCCCGCTTCCTACCGAAAAGGAGATAGTTACTATTCTTCGCGCGGTACACAAGTACAAGGATAGCCGTGAGCAGTTCGAAATGAAGACACACAAGAGACTCATAGACATCATGAAGCCTTCTCAGAAGGTTGTTGATGCGCTCATGAGCGTAGAGCTTCCCGCAGGCGTTGAGATCGAAGTAAAAATCTAAATCAAGCACTTCGGTCGAGACAAACAAAGATAACAGCCGATGCGAAAGCAGTTCGGTAACTTTGTAAATCATGTTGGCGCCAAATATTTTCTGGGCGTCAACCAATAATTTACAGGAGGAAAACAAAAATGAAAAAGGGTATTATCGGTAAGAAAATCGGTATGACACAGATTTTCGACGAGGTCGGAAACGTTATTCCCGTTACCGTTATCCAAGCAGGTCCGTGCGTAGTAGCACAGAAGAAGACCGTTGAAACCGACGGTTACAATGCAGTTCAGCTTGGCTTTGCTGAAGTAAAAGAAAAGCATATGACCAAAGCCGAAATCGGTCATTTTGCAAAAGCAGGTGTGGAGAACAAGAAGCACCTTAAGGAATTCCGTCTTGACGACGTTTCCGCAGTTAACGTTGGCGATGTCATTACAGCCGATACCTTCGCCGCAGGCGACAAGGTCGACGTAACAGGTATGACAAAGGGACGTGGTTACACGGGTGTTATCAAGAGATGGAATCACCATCACCTCAGAATGACTCACGGTACAGGTCCTATCCACCGTCAGCCCGGTTCTATGGGTGTTATCGACCCCGCAAGAATCTTCAAGAACAAGAAGATGGCAGGTCAGTACGGTAACGAGCAGGTTACTGTTCTCAATCTTAAAGTAGTAAAGATCGATTCCGAAAAGAATCTTATCGCTGTCAAGGGCGCTATTCCCGGCGCGAAGGACGGCATAGTATTCATCCGCGATTCGGTTAAAGCATAAGCGGAAGGAGGAAATAAACAATGCCGAACATTAAAGTTATGGATATGACAGGTAAAGAAGTCGGAAAAATGACTCTCTCTGACGTTATATTCGGAGCAGAGATCAATGAAGCCGTCCTCCATGCCGCAGTAAGAGCATATCTTATGAATCAGAGACAGGGCACGCAGTCCACGCTTACTCGCACCGAGGTATCGGGCGGCGGTAAGAAGCCTTGGAGACAGAAGGGTACTGGTAGAGCACGTCAGGGCTCGACCCGCGCTCCTCAGTGGACACACGGCGGAGTTGCTCTTGGCCCGAAGCCCAGAGATTACAGACTCGCGCTTAACAAGAAAACGAAGAGAGTTGCTCTCTTCAGCGCACTTTCCGCTAAGGTTGCGGCAGGTGAGCTCATCGTCGTAGACGAGATCAAGCTCGACACCTACAAGACCTCCGAGATGGTAAAGATGCTTTCCGCTCTCGGCTGCAAGAAGGAAGTTACCAAGAACTACAAGGTAACTACCGTTAAGGACGGAGAGGTTATTAAGGAAAAGGCTACGAGAACCGCAACCGTTGCAGAGAAGGCGCTCATCGTTCTTCCCGGCACCGAGGGCTTCGTAATCAAGTCCTGCGCAAATATCCCCGGAGTTGAAACGACTCTTTACAGCACCATCAATGTTTACGAGGTGCTTAAGGCTGAGAAGGTCGTTATGACCAAGGCAGCTGTTAAGAAGCTTGAGGAGGTGTACGCATAATGAAAATGGTACAGGATATCATCATTAAGCCTATCATCACAGAGGCAAGCATGGATAAGATCGCTGATAAGAAGTATACCTTCAAGGTCGCTTCCGACGCAACCAAGCCTGAAATCGCTAAGGCGGTTGAGGAGCTGTTTGGCGTAAAGGTCGCAAACGTAAACACTATCAGCATGAAGAAAAAGCCCAAGAGACTCGGTGTTCACTTCGGATACACTTCCGAGTGGAAGAAGGCAATAGTTACACTTAAGCCCGACTCCAAGACGATCGAGTTCTTCGACGGCCTTAATTGATGGTAGGAGGTAAAGAAGAATGCCTACAAAGAAGTTTAAGCCTACTACACCGTCGCGCAGACATATGACGGTTCCGACCTTTGAGGAGATAACCAAGTTTACTCCCGAAAAGAGTCTGGTAGTAATAAAGAAGAAGTTTGCCGGACGTAACAGCTACGGCAGAATCACCGTTCGTCATAAAGGCGGCGGAAACAAGATTAAGTACAGAATTATCGACTTCAAGAGAGCTAACACCGCTCCCGCAACTGTAGTTGGTATCGAGTACGACCCTAACAGAAGCGCATACATCGCTCTCCTTCAGAACGAAGCAGGCGAGAAGAGCTACATCATCGCTCCCGTTGGTCTTAAGGACGGCGACGTCGTTTACACGGGACCTGATGCTGATATCAAGCCCGGTAACACGCTTCCCATCGAGAATATTCCCGTTGGTACGTTTATCCACAACATCGAGCTTTACCCCGGTAAGGGCGCTCAGCTCGTTCGTTCCGCAGGCGTTGCGGCACAGCTCATATCCAAGGAAAACGGCATAGCTCAGGTAAGACTTCCCTCGGGTGAGGTAAGAATTATCCGTCTTGACTGTAAGGCAACTATCGGTCAGGTCGGCAACATCGAGCACGACACCGTTAAGCTTGGTAAGGCAGGTAAGACGAGACACCTCGGCATTCGTCCCACAGTTCGCGGTTCTGTAATGAACCCCTGTGATCACCCTCACGGTGGTGGTGAAGGTAAGTCGCCTATCGGTAGACCTTCTCCTGTTACCCCTTGGGGTAAGCCTGCTCTGGGTTATAAGACCAGAAACAAGAAGGCAAGAACAGACAAGTTCATCGTAAAACGCAGAAACGCTAAATAAGGAGGGAATATAAGATGAGCAGAAGTTTGAAGAAGGCGCCTTTCGTAGAAGCTAAGCTCTACGCAAGAATTTGCGCTATGAACGAAAAGAACGAGAAGAAAGTTCTCAAGACTTGGTCTCGCGCATCCACGATATTCCCTGAGTTCGTAGGTCACACCATTGCGGTTCACGACGGAAGAAAGCACGTTCCGGTATACGTAACTGAGGATATGGTCGGACACAAGCTCGGCGAGTTTGCGCTGACAAGAACATTCAAGGGCCATGCAGGCTCTAAGACATCCAACAACGGTAAGTAATGCGAGAGGGAGGAATATTTACGATGGAAGCAAAAGCAACACTTAAATATGCAAGAATTTCCCCGCGCAAGATGAAGATCGTTCTTGACCTCATCAGAGGTAAGGATGCAGGAGTCGCAATGGCAATTCTGAAGAACACTCACAAGAGTGCTTCCGAATACCTTGTAAAGCTGCTGGGAAGTGCAGTTGCAAACGCAACTAACAATTTTCAGATGGATGAGACAAAGCTCTACGTATCCGAGTGCTTCGTATGCCCCGGTCCTACGCTTAAGAGAATCATGCCCCGCGCTAAAGGAAGCGCAGACAGAATTCTTAAGAGAACGTCTCACGTAACAATAGTAGTTAAGGAAAGAGACTGAGAGAGGAGGTAAAGCTTAAATGGGTCAGAAGGTAAATCCCCACGGACTCCGTGTGGGCGTAATAAAGAACTGGGATTCAAGATGGTTCACATCCGACGAAAAGTTCGGTGATACCCTTGTATCCGACTACAACATCAGAAAGTACCTCAAGAAAGAGCTTCAGGCTGCCGGCGTTCCTAAGATAGAAATCGAGCGTGACAGCAAGAGAGTTCGCGTTTTCGTACACTGCGCAAAGCCCGGTATGGTTATCGGACGCGGCGGTGTTGAGATAGAGAAGTACAAGAACGAGCTTCAGAAGATGGTTGGAATGCCCGTTGCCCTCAACGTTGTTGAGGTAAGACAGCCCGACCTCGATGCTCAGCTGGTTGCAGAGAACATCTGCGGACAGCTTGAAAGAAGAGTAGCTTTCCGCCGTGCTATGAAAATGGCGATAAGAAACACCATGAGACTTGGCGCAAAGGGAATCAAGATTTCTTGCAGCGGCCGTCTCGCAGGCGCGGAAATCGCAAGAACAGAGCACTATCATGAAGGAACTATTCCGCTTCAGACACTCAGAGCCGACATTGATTACGGTTTCTGGGAAGCAAATACAACCTACGGTAAGATCGGCGTCAAGGTATGGATATACAAGGGCGAGGTTCTTAACGAGGTAAACAGACCCGGTGCAAACGCGCCCAGAGATGCAAGACGTGGAGACCGCCGCGACAACAGAAACGGCGAGAGACGCGGACGCAGAAATGACGGCGCAAGAGGCGAAAGAGCTCCGAGAGAAGGAGGACGTAAATAATGTTAATGCCGAAGAGAGTTAAGTTCCGTCGTGTTCAGCGCGGCAGACTTAAGGGAAAAGCAACAAGCGGCAATAAGGTTACAAACGGTTCTTACGGTCTTGTAGCACTTGAGCCTGCATGGATCACCAGCAATCAGATCGAGGCTGCCCGTATCGCAATGACGAGATACATCAAGCGTGGCGGTAAGGTTTGGATAAAGATATTCCCCGACAAGCCCATTACAGAGAAGCCTGCTGAGACCCGAATGGGTTCAGGTAAGGGTTCACCTGAGTACTGGGTAGCAGTAGTTAAGCCGGGTAGAGTAATGTTCGAGATGGACGGAGTTGCTGAGGACGTAGCACGCGAAGCTATGCGTCTTGCATCCCACAAGCTCCCCATCAAGTGTAAGTTTGTCGTAAAGGAGGAAGCATAAGATGAAGGCAACTAAATTCGTAAAAGAATTGAGAGAAATGAGCGCCGAAGAGCTTAACGCAAAGCTCAAGGAGCTTAAGGAAGAGCTTTTCACACTTCGCTTCCAGCACGCAATCAATCAGCTTGACAATCCTCAGAAGATAGTAGAAGTCAAGAAGAACATTGCTCGTGTGATGACAGTCCTTTCAGAGAAAAATGCGTAAGGAGGAAGAGTCATGACAGAAGAAAGAAATCTTAGAAAAGTTCGCGTTGGCCGCGTAGTAAGCGACAAGATGAATAAGACTGTCGTAGTTGCGATTGAGGACAACGTAAAGCATCCCGTTTACGGAAAGATCATTAAGCGTACCTTGAAGGTTCATGCTCACGACGAGGAAAACGTTTGCGGCATCGGCGACAAGGTTGAAATTATGGAGACAAGACCTCTCTCAAAGACGAAGAGATGGCGCGTTGTCGAAATAATCGAAAAAGCTAAATAATTTAGCTCCAAAAAACCATATACAGTAAATACGGCAGAAATCGTATTGAAATCAGGAGGAAAATAAAGTGATACAGCAACAAACACTCATGAAGGTTGCCGATAACACCGGAGCTAAAGAGCTGATGTGCATTCGCGTACTCGGCGGTACAGGCCGCAGATACGCAAACATCGGTGACGTGGTTGTAGCCTGCGTAAAGAAGGCTACTCCCGGCGGTGTAGTAAAGAAGGGCGAGGTCGTTAAGGCAGTTGTAGTAAGAAGCGTACACGGTATGAAGCGTGCAGACGGCTCCTACATCAAGTTTGACGAAAACGCAGCGGTAATCATCAAAGAAGATAAGACGCCCCGTGGAACCCGTATCTTTGGGCCGGTGGCAAGAGAACTCCGCGAGAAAGACTATCTTAAGATATTGTCTCTCGCTCCGGAAGTACTTTAATGGAGGTATCGAAAGATGAATATTAAAAGAGACGATACCGTCATCGTTCTTTCCGGTGACGACAAGGGAGTAAAGGGAAAGGTTATTGCCGTTTCCCCCAAGGAAGGAAAAGTAATCGTGGAGAAGGTCAATATGATCCACAAGCACGTTAAGCCTCGTAAACAGGGCGAAGCAGGTGGCATTATTGACGCGGAAGGCGCTATTTACGCGTCTAAGGTAGCTCTTTATTGCTCAAAGTGCGATAAGGGCGTAAGAGTCAACTACAAGACAGTTGACGGTAAGAAGGTTCGTGTCTGCGCTAAGTGCGGACAGGAACTTTGATAGGGAGGTAACAACTAATGGCAAGAATTAAAGATATGTACAAGGCCGAGGTTGCACCCGCCCTTATGAAGAAGTTCGAGTACAAGAGCGTAATGCAGATTCCTAAGCTTGACAAGATCGTAATCAACTGCGGTGTTGGTGACGCAAAGGACAACTCCAAGGCTCTTGACGCAGTAATCAACGACCTGTCCATCATCGCAGGTCAGAAGGCAGTTCCCACCTACGCAAAGAAGTCCGTTGCAAACTTCAAGCTCCGTGAGGGCATGAAGATCGGCGCAAAGGTTACTCTCAGAGGCGACAAGATGTACGAGTTTGTAGACAGACTCTTCAACTTCGCTCTTCCCAGAGTCCGTGACTTCAAGGGTATCAACCCCAACGCGTTCGACGGCAGAGGAAACTATGCGCTTGGTCTTAAGGAGCAGCTCATATTCCCCGAAATCGAGTACGACAAGGTTGACAAGATCAGAGGTATGGACATCTGCTTCGTAACAACTGCGAACACTGACGAAGAAGCAAGAGAGCTCCTCAAGCTTTTGGGCGCTCCCTTCGCAAACAATTAATCACAGGAGGTAAGTAAAGATGGCAAAGAAGGCTATGGTTCTCAAGCAGCAGAAGGCTCAGAAGTATTCCACCAGAGAGTACAACAGATGCAAGATCTGCGGTCGTCCCCACGCTTATCTCCGCAAATACGGCATCTGCCGTATCTGCTTCCGTGAGCTTGCATACAAGGGTCAGATCCCCGGCGTAAAGAAGGCAAGCTGGTAAGCTAAAAACAACAAAAACTGTTTCCACCCAAGCATAAGCTTGGAGTGGAAGCCCCCTAAACTATCAGAAGGAAGCTAATCCGAAGCGATGGGCTTAACCGCTGATATGCCGCCGTGACGAGAGTACGGCAGCAAGAATAATAAAACTTGCATACAGGAGGATAAATAATATGCAAATGTCAGACGTAATCGCCGATATGCTCACCAGAATAAGAAATGCTAACGATGCAAAGCACGCAACTGTTGACATTCCGGCATCCAAAATGAAGAAGGCAATCGCAGACATTCTCGTAGAGGAGGGCTACGTAAAGTCCTACCAGGTAATCGAGGACGGCAAGCAGGGCGTTATTCGCGTAACTCTTAAGTACGCTCAGGGTAAGCAGAAGGTTATCCGCGGAATTAAGAGAGTTTCCAAGCCCGGTCTCCGTATCTACGCAGGCTACGAGGATATGCCCAAGGTTATGAACGGACTCGGAATCGCAATCGTTTCCACGTCCAAAGGAATAATGACGGACAAGAAGGCAAGAGCTACCAAGATCGGTGGCGAAGTGCTTGCTTTTGTCTGGTAATGAAAGCGGGAGGTAAATTGATATGTCAAGAATAGGAAGAATGCCTATAGCTGTTCCCGCAGGCGTTACCGTAACCATTGCGGATGACAACACAGTAACGGTAAAGGGTGCTCTCGGCACACTTACCGAAAAGTTCAGCGAGCGCATGAGCATTAAGCTGGAAAACAATGAGCTTATCGTTACCCGTCCTACCGATGAAAAAGAGGACAGAAGTATTCACGGTCTTACCCGTGCGCTCCTCAACAACATGGTAGTTGGTGTAACTCAGGGCTTTTCAAAGACACTTGAAATCATAGGCGTCGGTTATAAGGCAACTAAGGTTGGCAAGACCGTACAGCTCTATCTCGGACACTCTCTCATGAAGACGGGTATGCCCCAGGATAAATTCTGCATCACCGAGCCCGAGGGAATCACCCTTGAGGTAAACGAGAAGGTAGTTCCGATAACTATTACCGTTAAGGGTATTGACAAGCAGGCAGTAGGTCAGATGGCAGCTGTTATCAGAAGCAAGAGACCGCCTGAACCCTATCACGGCAAGGGCGTTAAGTACGCCGACGAAAGAGTACGCCGTAAGGCCGGTAAGACCGGTAAATAATGAAAGGAGTGGAGACAAATGGTATCAAGAAAAGACGCTAATAAGGCTCGTCTTAAGAGACATAAGAGAGTCAGAGCAAAGATTTCGGGCACTGCTGCTCGTCCCCGTCTGTGCGTATATCGCTCTAACGCAAATATCAGAGCGCAGATCATTGACGATGTTGCAGGCGTAACATTGGTTGCCGCTTCTACCCATGAAAAGGAATTTGAGGGTAACGGCGGAAACAAGGCAGCAGCTAAGTGGGTCGGTCAGAAGATCGGCGAGAGAGCTGCGGCAAAGGGTATCACCGAGGTCGTATTCGACAGAGGCGGCTATCTTTATCACGGACGTGTATCGGAATTGGCTGAAGGCGCTCGCGAGAGCGGACTGAAGTTCTAATCTCCCTTAAGGGTAGATTAGTCCGGTTTGTACACTGTTCAAAACACACAAAACTGTATTGAACACATTTAAGGAGAAAAAACATGGCAACAAAGATTAATCCCGAAGAGCTGGATCTCAGAGAGCAGCTCGTCGCATTGAACCGTGTTTCCAAGACCGTTAAGGGTGGTCGTATTTCCCGTTTCGCAGCGCTTATGGTAGTCGGAGACGGCAACGGACACGTTGGAGTAGGACTTGGAAAGGCAGCCGAGGTTCCCGAAGCTATCCGCAAGGGAATCGAAGACGCAAAGAAAAATATGATCACCGTATCTCTTAAGGGAACGACAATTCCTCACGAGGTTGTAGGTGTATACGGAGCAGGTAAGGTTCTTCTTAAGCCCGCCGCTCCCGGTACCGGTATTATCGCAGGTGGAAAGGTAAGAGCAGTGCTTGAGCTTGTTGGTATCTCCAACATTCGTGCAAAGTGCCTCCGTTCCAACAATCCTACGAACGTTGTTAAGGCAACGATTGCAGGACTTGAATCTCTTCGTTCCGTTGAAGAGGTTGCAAAGATCCGCGATATTACCGTAGATCAGGTTAAGGGTTAAGGAGGGTGACGAAATGAAAAAAGTAACTCTCGTAAAGAGCCTCATCGGCGCAAAGCCCAACCAGAAGGCAACAGCAAAGTCCCTCGGACTCTGCAAGATCGGTGACAGCATTGTTCACGAGGACAACGCAGTTCTCGCGGGCAAGGTTAAGGTGATCTCTCACCTTGTTAAGACCGAAAACGTATAAGGAGGAAAAGACCTATGAAACTTAATGAACTTTCACCCGCGTACGGCTCCGCAAAGGCAGCATGGCGCAAGGGCAGAGGTCCCGGCTCCGGAAACGGTAAAACAGCAGGAAAGGGACACAAGGGTCAGAATGCCCGTTCAGGCGGCGGTGTTCGTCCCGGATTTGAGGGAGGTCAGCTTCCTCTTTACAGAAAGCTTCCCAAGAGAGGCTTTAACAACAGATTCGCAGTTAATTACGCGATAGTAAACGTTGCAGCTCTCAACAAGTTTGAGGACGGTGCGGTAGTTGATATGGATGCGCTCGTTGCAGCGAAGATAGTTCGCAAGCCCCTTGATGGACTTAAGGTTCTCGGAAACGGCGAGCTTACCAAGAAATTAACCGTCAAAGCAACAGTCTTTTCAGCAACAGCTAAGGAAAAGATAGAAGCAGCAGGTGGAAAGACAGAGGAGGTATAAGGATGTTCAAGACGCTGAAAAACGCTTGGAGAATTCCCGAGCTTAAGAAAAAGCTTCTCTTCACATTGCTTATCGTCGTCCTTTACCGCCTTGGAGCTAACATTCCTGTGCCTTACGTTGATCCCAATACCTTTAGTCAGGCTGCGGAGATCTTCAGCGGCACAATACTTCAGTACCTCAACATCCTTTCGGGCGAAGCGCTCGGAAAGGCAACGCTTCTTGCATTGGGTGTTTCACCTTACATTACGGCATCCATTGTAATGCAGCTTCTTACAATTGCTATTCCTCCCCTTGAGAGACTTTCCAAGGACGGAGAAAACGGAAGAAAGAAGATTACCGCTATTACCCGTTTCGTAACGGTTGCGCTTGCACTCGTAACGAGTATCGGATATGCGCTGTTCCTCTCAAACAACGACTTGTTGGTTGTAGAGCCCAACTTCTTCCAGTATGCAATAATCGTAGCTTGCTACTGCGCAGGCGCGGCTCTCGTTATGTGGCTTGCAGAGAAGATCAATGACCACGGTATCGGAAACGGTATCTCCATTATCCTCTTCGCAAACATTATAGCGGGCTTCTACTCCATGTTCCAGTCCATTTGGGATCTGGCAACCAACGACAATCTCCATCTTGCAGTAGGCATACTTCTTGCTGTTCTTGAAGTTGCGGTACTCATTGGTATGGTAATGCTTATCGTTTGGATGTCTGACGCGGAGAGAAGAATTCCTATTCAGTACGCAAAGCGTGTTGTTGGTAGAAAGATGTATGGCGGACAGAACACAAACCTTCCTATAAAGGTAAATATGTCCGGAGTTATGCCTATAATCTTTGCTAACTCTATCGTCGCTATTCCTGCGACAATCGCAAGCTTTATATCAAATCAGGAAAACGGATTTGTAAAGTTTGTAAACAACGTGTTCAACTATAACACGTGGCCCTATTTGATAGTATTCCTTGTGCTTCTGATAGCGTTTGCTTACTTCTACGTGGCAATTTCCTTCAATCCCATTGAAGTGGCAAACAACATCAAGAACAACGGTGGAGCAGTTCCCGGAATTCGTTCCGGCAGACCTACGGTTGACTACATCAAGAAGATCCTTAACAGAATCACTCTTGTCGGCGCTCTTCTCGTAGCGTTCATCGCTTGCTTCCCCATGATCGTAAACATCGTTACCAGCTACTTTGAAGCTACGCAGGGTCTGTTTATGGCTCTCGCATTCAGTGGCTCTTCGATGATGATCGTGGTCGGTGTTGCTCTTGAGACGACTCGTGAACTCGAGGCTCAGATGTCGCTCAGAAACTATAAGGGCTTCCTTGATTAATTCCTATCCGTTGGAGGAACAGTATGAATTTGATACTCATGGGTGCTCCCGGCGCGGGAAAAGGCACGCAGTCAGCAAAAATTTCAGAAAAATGGAATATTCCGGCGGTATCAACGGGCGATATGCTCCGCGCGGCTGTTAAAGAGGGAACTCCCCTCGGACTTGCCGCAAAGTCCTGCATGGACGAAGGAAAGCTCGTTCCCGATGAGGTCGTAATAGGAATTATTAAAGATTATCTATCTTCAGACAAGTGCAATAACGGATTTATACTTGACGGCTTCCCCCGCTCCATTCCTCAGGCTGAGGCTCTGGACGCAATGGGTGTGAAGATCGACGCGGCTCTCAGCATTGAGGTTGCTGATGAGAAGATCGTTGAGAGAATGAGCGGACGTAGAATCTGCTCGGGCTGCGGCGCTTCTTATCACGTAAAGTATAATCCCCCAAAGACTGAAAATGTCTGTGACTCATGCTCAGCGTCTCTTTACACGAGAGACGACGACGCGGCAGAAACCGTTCTCAACAGACTTACCACCTTCCACAAGATAACAGAGCCGCTCAAGGATTACTACGCGGCAAAGAATTTGCTTATCTGCGTTGAGGGACAGGAAAAGGTTGAGGATACCACGGCAGCCGTTATGGCGGCTTTGGCGAAGTTCGAGGCGTAAGTCAGCATGATTCAACTAAAAAATTCAGCTCAGATTTCCGCAATGATGGAAGCAGGACGCATCACGGGTGAGGCATTGCTCGTCGCCCGTGAGCACGTCCGCGAGGGAGTCAGCACAAAGGAGCTGGATACGGTTATCCGCAATTATATCGAGAAGTGCGGCGCAAAGCCGTCCTTCCTCGGTTACGCGGGCTTTCCGGCATCGGCGTGCATAAGCGTAAACGACGAGGTCATTCACGGAATTCCGTCAAAAAAACGAATTCTTTGCGAGGGTGACGTAGTCAAGATTGACGTTGGCGCATTTTATAAAGGATTTCACGGTGACAGCGCAAGAACGATTGCCGTTGGAAACGTAAGCGAAGAGGCTTTGCGGTTGATAAAGACCACAAGAGATAGTTTCTTTGCGGGCGTTGCGGCTGTAAAGACGGGCAACCGTATCGGAGACGTTGGCAGTGCAATTCAGGAATGTGTTGAGGGAGCGGGCTTTTCCGTGGTTCGAAGATATATCGGACACGGAGTAGGTCACGAGCTTCACGAATCTCCCGACGTACCTAATTTCGGAACGAAGGGGCGAGGCGTTCGCCTGTGCGCAGGTATGACGCTTGCCATAGAGCCGATGGTAAACGTTGGCTCGGAGGAAGTATATGAGTTGCCTGACGGCTGGACGGTAAAAACCCGTGACGGCTCGTTGTCGGCTCATTATGAAAATACCATTGCTCTTACGTCCGAGGGGGTTGTAATAACGACGCTCGTGGACAAGGAATGGTAAGCTGAAACGTCACAGAAAATCGGCAGAGGAGGAATTGTTATGCCAAAGGATGATGTTATAGAGTTTGAGGGTGTGGTTGTGGAAGCTCTTCCCAACGCGACCTTCAAGGTAAAGCTTCCCAATGAGCATATAGTAACTGCTCATATTTCGGGAAAGCTCAGAATGAATTATATAAGAATTCTGCCCGGTGACCGCGTAACCATAGAGGTTTCGGTTTACGACCTCAACAAAGGACGCATAACCTGGCGCGCAAAGTAATAAAGAAAGGGTTGGTGTAATAAAATGAAGGTTAAACCATCCGTAAAGAAGATCTGCGAGAAGTGCAAGATCATCAAGAGAAAAGGCAAAGTAATGGTTATCTGCGAGAACCCCAAGCACAAGCAGAAGCAGGGCTGATTGCCACAAAATCTAACAGAGAGGTGAATAAACAGAATGGCTCGTATAGCTGGTGTTGATATTCCTAACAATAAGCGCGTAGAGATAGCTCTGACCTATATTTACGGTATCGGACGCAAGAGCGCAAACGATATTCTTGCAAAGACGGGTATAAACCCCGACACACGCGCAAAGGATCTTACCGAAGAAGAAGTTGCAAAGCTTCGTGACGAGATCGAAAATTCCTACACTGTGGAAGGTGACCTCCGCCGTGATGTTGCTCTCAACATCAAGAGAATGGTAGAAATCAACTGCTACCGCGGAATCAGACACAGAAAGGGTCTGCCCGTAAGAGGACAGAGAACCAAGACTAACGCAAGAACCAGAAAAGGTCCTGCGAAGACTATTGCAAATAAGAAGAAGTAAGGAGGATGCATTAAGATGGCTAAAGTTGCAAAGAAAGTTATCAAGAGACGCCGCGAGAAAAAGAATATTGAAAAAGGCGCAGTTCATATCAGCGCAACCTTCAATAACACTATCGTGACCGTTACCGACGTTGCGGGCAATGCTATTTCTTGGGCATCCGCAGGAGAGCTCGGCTTTAAGGGCTCCAGAAAGTCCACTCCCTTCGCAGCGCAGATGGCTTCCGAGACAGCGGCATAGGCTGCTATGGAGCACGGTCTGAAGACTGTTGAAGTATACGTAAAGGGTCCCGGCTCGGGACGTGAGTCCGCAATTCGCGCATTGGAAACGGTTGGTCTCCAGATCACCATGATCAAGGACGTAACTCCCGTTCCTCACAACGGATGCAGACCGCCTAAGCGTAGACGCGTTTAATCAAAAACAGGAGGTAAAAGAACAATGGCAAGATATACAGGTCCTGCATGTAAGCTCTGCCGCAGAGAAGGAACAAAGCTTTTCCTTAAGGGCGAGAGATGTACGTCAGGTAAGTGCGCAATTGACCGCAGAGCATCCGCACCCGGTCAGCATGGCGCAGCAAACAAGAAGCAGAGAGAGTATGGAATGCAGCTTCGTGAGAAGCAGAAGACAAAGAGATACTACGGAGTTCTTGAGAAGCAGTTCAAGAACTATTTCGAGGAGGCTGACCGCAAGGAAGGCATGACGGGTGAGAACCTGCTCAAGCTCATCGAGCGCAGACTTGATAACGTAGTTTACAGAATGGGTATGGCAGAGAGCCGTAAGGAAGCACGTCAGCTCGTTCTTCACGAGCACTTCGAGCTTAACGGTAAGAAGGTAAACATTCCTTCCATAATCGTAAGCGCAGGTGACGAGATCAAGGTCAGAGAGAACTTCCGTTCTTCCGCAAAGTGCAAGGCACTCGCAGAGGGACTTGATTCCAAGATAGCTCCCAAGTGGCTGAGCGTTGACAAGGCAGGTCTTACTGCTAAGGTCGTAGCTCTTCCCGCAAGAGACGATATCGACTTTGACTTCAACGAACAGCTTATCGTCGAGCTCTACTCCAAGTAAGAAGCCCATTGTTTGTACTGTGCGGCAGGGCTTCTGCTTGGCAGTACGGTACAAATTCAAACAAAACGGTACTCGTTGGTGCCGTGTAACGTTTTTGCTTAACAAAAATTAAAATTAGGAGGGTTTATTTGGAATGATCGAGATAGAAAAGCCTAATATTACTGCGGTCAATCTCAGTGAGGATGGCGTTCGCGGAAAGTTTATCGTAGAGCCTCTGGAGAGAGGATTTGGTATAACTCTTGGCAACTCGTTGCGCAGAATTATGCTCAGCTCCTTGCCCGGCTATGCGGTAACGAACATCAAAATAGATGGCGTTCTGCACGAATTCTCCACTATTCCCGGAGTAAAAGAGGACGTAACGGAAATCGTTCTTAACGTAAAGGGAGTAATCGCAAAGCTCCACTGTCATGCGCCTAAGACCGTCATTATCGACGTAATAGGCGAACAGGACGTAACAGCAGGCGACATCAAGTTGGATTCCGACATTGAAATACTCAACCCCAATCACCACATTGCAACGGTAGCGGAAGGCGAGAGATTCTATATGGAGCTCACCTTTGACCACGGCAGAGGATACGTATCTCAGGAGCGCAACAAGCAGCTTGATGCTCAGACAAGAACGTCAAACGTTTCTGCGCCCATAGGAACGATCTTTACCGATTCTATCTATACTCCTGTTTACAATGTGAATTATACGGTTGAGAACACCCGTGTAGGAAACGTAACCGACTTTGATAAGCTTACGCTTGAAATTCTTACGAACGGAACGATAACCGCAAAAGAGGCGATTTCATTCGGAGCCAAGATTCTCAACGAGCATCTCAACTTGTTTGTTGATTTGTCAGACGAGGCGAAGAATGTAGAGATTATGGTCGAAAGAGAAGAAACCAAGAAGGAAAAGGTTCTTGAGATGACCATTGAGGATCTTGACATGTCCGTACGTAGCTTCAACTGCTTGAAGCGCGCGGGCATTGACACGGTAGAGGACTTGACAAACCGTACCGAGGAGGACATGATAAAGGTCAGAAACCTCGGAAAGAAGTCGCTTGAAGAAGTTATTCAGAAGCTGCACTCTCTCGGACTTGACCTCAGAAAAGAAGAGGACTGATCCGCAAGGATACCGAGAAGGCGCAAAGATTAGATTAAATACGGCAAAAGGAGGGAATTATAATGCCCGGAACAAGAAAACTTGGCAGACCCACCGCACACAGAAAAGCTATGATGCGCGGTATGGTAACCTTATTGCTGGAGAACGGACAGGTTGAGACTACTCTCACAAGAGCGAAGGAAGTTCGTTCGATAGCTGAAAAAATGATAACGCTTGGCAAGAAGAACACTCTTGCAAGCCGCCGTGCTGCACTCGCATACATTACCAAGGAAGAGGTTGTAACGAAGGTATTCGTTGAGCTTGCTCCCCTGTATGCAAACCGCAACGGTGGATATACACAGATCTTCAAGCTCGGACCTCGCAGAGGTGACGGCGCTGAGATGGCGATCGTAAAGCTTATCGACTACGTTAAGCCCACGGCTGACGCTAAGAAGGATAAGAAAAAGGAAAAGAAGGTAGAGGCTCCCGCTATTGAGGCGTAAGCTTACCGACGTGGACTGTCCTGTGGACAGTCCATTTTCCTTTTTTGTGTAGAACCCCAATTGTGCTTTATCGTGGGAATAATATATTATGACTTCGCACCAGCTTCACCCCAGCGTGTCATCCTGAGCGGAGTCACAAAGAAGGAATAAAATTGTTATCGTCATATTTTCCCTTGTGACGCAGTCGAACTTTTTGGGAGACGAGGTACGAGTCGAGCAAAAAGCGACGAACGGAGCGCAAGCGGAGTGAGGAAGGGATCTACTTCGATTTGTTGCTATCCCTTTTGTGATTAAAACTTACATTCCCTTTGCAATATAAAAGTAACACTTACGCAATGAAAGTTATCGAAAGCCGTTAGTAGATCCCTGCCTCGCGTTGCTCGTTGCTTTCCGCTCGGTTCGTTCCTCTCCTCACGGAAAGTTCGACTGCGTCACAAGGTATTATTAATTCGCTTCAATATAATTCGCGCGTTGTGACTCCGCTCAGGATGACACGCTGAGGTGAAGCAGCTGCGAAGTCATGAAAAATAAAATACCTGATAAATCATAATTTAACGGCATATATGTTACTGCTTAAGAGGCTGATTTCGGAGTATTTGGTTTGAAAAATGAAATGGATTTTTATATAAAGTATTGAAATCGTGAGACGTCTATGATATAATAGTATCGTTGAAGCAAGCATTCAACGATATTGTTTTTTCAAGGAGGGATATTATGAAGAAGATTATAGCCGTATTATTGGCTCTTATAACGTTGACCGTTTCGGTATTCATGGCGTCGTGCGACCTGACGGATACTACAATTTCCGAGGTTACGGGCGAGGTAACCGAGTCTGAGACCACCGATTCCCCCAATGCCGAGCCGATACCCGTGCCCGTTGACAGTATAAACGGAAAGAATTTAAGACAGCTTTTTGAGGACTATCTTGAGCTGTGCGAAAACGCAGAGAAAATAGATATGTCGTTGACTGCAACGGATATTAAAGATAATGCGTTGGTCACGAACTCGATAAGAATTAAGAGCGATGGAGAGTCGTTTTATTTGTCGGTATCTGAAGGCAAGGAAAAACGTGAGATCTGGCTGGTCGATGGCATGATATACGTAAACGAAAACGGTGAGAAATACAAATCCGACGAAATAGGGTTGGAGAGTGTGCTCGGAGACGGCATGCTTAACGAAATATTCGGAGAGCTGCCGAGTGAAATGCCTGAGGCTTATATGAAAAAGCTCGAGACCGTTCAGCTATATCAGTTAGGTGACGAGTATTACGCAACCATTATACTTACCGAGGCAGAAGCCGAGTCTATGGGGCTGAGCGAAAAATTTGCCGATAAGGAAACTATTTATTTCAATAAGAATGGCGAGATGTATAAGAGCATAACCGAAAAGGATACCTTAATGACGACAACCGTCATAAACGGCATAAACAAGCCTTTGAACATAAGCAAGCCTGCCGATGCAAGCTCTTACGTGACGCTTGATCCCGCGGGCGGACAGGACCCCGAGATATACGCTCTGTACACGGCTATTTTCGACAAGGTGGAAGATGCTGAGATCTATTGCTTTGACGCAATAATTGACGGCGTGACGACTTTGTCCTACGCTGTAGATATGGCGGGTGACCAGTACGTATACGCTTATGAAGGCGAAAGCTTTTATGAGATATGGAAGGTTGCCGGAAAGACGTATACGGCAATCGATGGCGCAAAGCCTACCCAGACTACACAAGACTCAAGTGAAGCCTTTGAGGGTGCTAAGGGAAATAAAGAAAGCTTTGCTTCCTTGAAGGTCGGTGGAGCGATGATGAAAAATCTGCAGCTTACGTCTGAATACGGAATATATGAGATGACGTTCAACGTAAATTCCTCGGGTACTACGATAAACTATACCATTAGATTTAATGAAGCTTTGAATGATGTAGAATATTGTATGGAAATAGGCTCGGGTAACGACGCTCAGACTATCACTTACGTTTATTACGAAATGGGAAATATGTATATGGATATATACGTTTGAAATAAAAAATAAAAAATTTTAAAAAAACTATTGCAAATCGGGAAATAATATGATATAATATCCTATGTTTGACAACCGATGTCAAAGAACATCGGTAATATAAGAAACGAGGTATATGTAAAATGAAATCCGGAATCCATCCCAATTATGAAGAGTGCGTAATTCGTTGCGCCTGCGGCGAAACAGTAACGACCAAGTCCACTAAGGGCGGCGAGATGAGAGTTGAAATCTGCTCCAAGTGCCATCCCTTCTTTACCGGTAAGCAGAAGTTTGTAGACGCCGGCGGACGCGTTGATAAGTTCAAGAAGAGACTTGAGAACGTAGGTAAGTAATTTCCGTCGCCCTCATTCTCAAAAATAAAGGCAGGCTATGCGTTTTTGCATACCTGCTTTTATTTTTGGCGAGAATAATGGTCAGCAAATTATAATTTCAAACCAATATAACGTAGAAGGCTGAAAGGAATTTTTATATGCCAGAATTTGAAAGAAATATAGAGGACAGAGCCGTTCTCGTCGGAATAGTGTGGGGAAGTGAAACGCAGGAAAGCGTAGACAAGAGCCTTGATGAGCTTGAAAGGCTGCTTGAGACTGCGGGTGGAGAATGTGTCGCGAGGCTCACACAGAATAAGGAAAGCCCCGACGTCAGAACCGCACTCGGCAGCGGAAAGGTAGCTGAGCTTGCGTATCTTTGCGCCTGCAACGACGTAACGCTCGTCGTTTTCGATTGCGAGCTATCGCCGTCTCAGATAAGAAACATTGAGGATATCGTAGGTGATAAGGTCAGAGTTATAGACCGCTCTATGCTGATACTTGATATATTTGCGCTACACGCCGTAACGGGCGAGGGAAAGCTGCAAGTCGAGCTTGCTCAGTTGAAATATACCGCTCCGAGACTTATGGGACACGGAACGGAGCTTTCGCGTCTCGGCGGTGGAATAGGCACGCGAGGACCCGGTGAGTCCAAGCTTGAGACAGACCGCCGCCATATGATGAGACGAGTTCGCGCGCTTGAGGCTCAGATTGCGGAAATGGACAAAAACCGAAAGACCATGCGCGCCGCAAGAGACAGAAGCGGAATACCCGAAATAGCCATAGTAGGATATACAAACGCGGGTAAGTCCACGCTTCTCAACCGACTTACCGATGCGGGAATACTTGCCGAGGATAAGTTGTTTGCCACGCTTGACCCCACGACAAGAAAGTTTATTCTGCCGTGCGGAGAAGCTGTACTGCTTACCGATACCGTTGGATTTATCAATAAGCTACCTCACCACCTTGTGCGTGCCTTTCGCTCGACGCTGGAGGAGGCTTGTAACGCGGATATTCTTATGATATTGATAGACGCGTCTGATGAGAATTTCCGTGAACAGCTTGCCGTTACCGAGCAGCTTCTCGTAGAATTGGGTGCTTCGGGAAAGCCGACGCTTTACGTATTCAATAAATGCGATAAAGGTATTCGTGACGCAGGTACTCTTGGCGCTGACGTCAGGGAGAATACCGTTTATATCTCTGCCTTGACGGGTCAGGGCTGTGAGCAGCTTGTGGAAAAGCTTGAAGGCTTTATACTCGAAGGGAAGCGCAGAGTGACGTATCTTATTCCCAATAGCGACGGCGGAGCGCTTAATACGCTTTATAAGAACGCTACGGTTGAAAGCGTTGATTACGGTGCTGAGGGAATGACGGTAGTGGTGCTCGCCGACGCGAGAGTTCGCGGAATGATGAGAAAATACGCCGTTGATGACGTATCAGATGCAGCCGACGAAGATTTTGACTAAAAAGGGAGATTACCCATGGAACGCCTGAATGACAGCTTTACGACGCTTGCGGAGGAGTCGTACGTTGAGTTTGAGGAAAAGCGCTCGCTTTTTATCGGACGCGCGTTGAGAACCGATGACGAGCAGGCGGCGCAGGATTTTATAAAAAAAATAAAAAAGCTACACGCCGATGCTACGCACAACGTATTTGCGTACACCATGAATAAGGGGGTGCTGGCGAGATATTCCGACGATGGAGAGCCACAGGGAACGTCGGGAATGCCAACGCTTGACGCCATAAGAAAAAGCGGCGTTGACAACGCTTGCGTTGTGATAACGAGATATTTCGGCGGAACGCTTCTCGGAGCGGGCGGACTTGTCAGAGCTTATTCTCATACGGCGTCGTTAGCTCTTGAAGCGGCAAAAATCGTTACCTATGAGCCATATTCTGAGTTCGTGCTTGAATGCGGATATTCTGAATATCAGAAATACCTCGCGTATTTTGAAGGCTGTGGAGTGCTTATAGACGACACGACGTTTGAGGCTAAGGTTACGGTCAGATTTGCGGTCAAACGCCGTCTCGGTGAACCTGTGTGCTCCAAAATAACCGAAATGAGCTACGGCAAGGACGTGCCTGCGCTCGTTGGAGAAAGATATGATTATCGCTAAAAGAATTGTCGCACTTATATTGGCGTTGCTATGCGTGTTTGCGGTGGCGTCACTTGCTTCTTGCGGCAAGGAGACTACGGTTGACGCATTGTCGGCGCTCAATCAAAAGCAAGCGCCCGACGCGTATAGGGTAATTATTCCCGCGGACGCCGACAGCGCTCTTGTGAAAGCGGCGGACGAGCTTTCCAAAGCTATTTCCGATAAAACGGGAGCGGAGTGCAGAGCTGAATACGATAACGCTATGACTGCGAATACCAAGGCGATATTTGAAGTTTTTGTCGGTAACGTTGACAGTGCCCTCGTTGCGTCTGAGCTTTACGGACTTCGTCGCGACGATTATATATGTAAGACATTCGAAGGATATATCGTGCTTGGCGGAAAGTCAAGCGGCGCAAGTGTAAAGGCTGTTGAACGGTTTATGTCCGATATTATTCCTTATGCAACTACTGCGCTTCTTATGGATGAGGATGCGGAATTTGCGGGATATGCCGAATATGAGCTTGACAGCCTGACGCTGTGCGGCTTTGATTTCTCGGATTATCAAATTGCTTATTTCGGAGAGCGAACGGGAGCTGTTGCTGAGCTTGCTTATAATTTCCGTGAGCTTGTAGCGGATAAATGCGGAGCGTATTCGGAGATAGTTCCTCTTACTGAGACTGAGAACGGTAAAAAAGAGATTATATTGCGCATTGACGACGGAATTGGCTTTGAAGGTGTGGTCAGTATAACTAAGGCAGGCGAGGACGTTTGTATTACCTCCGACAGCTCCTACGGTCTTTCCGTGGGTGTTGAACGACTTTATACGCTCATGCTTTCAGACGCAACGGACGGGAGCGCAAGCCTTGATATCGATTACGAGCTGACTTACACTTATTCTGCGTCGGATATTTCACTGATAACGGTCGTGCCGCATTCGCAGTACCCCAAGGATAAAATTGATTTTTCACTTGCCCTTGCAAAGATGATAAATGCGTCCGACGCAGACGTCGTGTCGCTGGCTTCCGTAGACACGGATACGCTTGGTTTTATTGTCAGCAATCTTGACGAGCGCTTTGCCGCGGCTTGCGTCGGCGAAAGCGACTGTGCCGTTGCCGTTTATAATTCAAATAAGCTCTCACTTTCGGAGTGCTCGGTGAGTAGCCACATGGTAACGCTATCCTTTGAATTTAAATCTACGGGGCGCAAGATTCGTGTGTATTCCGTTCTTGAGATGGTAGACGGGGAGAGGGATAGTTTGATTGAAGCACTGAAAGAAAAGCTACAAGGCTCTGACGCTCCGTCGCTTGCGGTGTTTTATTCGAGAGTCTCTCCAAGTGACGAAATGCTTGTGTCGGGAAATAATATAGCCACGCAGTATAACGGTATTATCGGTAACGACGGTGGTTGCCGACACGCGATTTTTACGACGGCAAATACGCTTGATTGCTACCAAAAGGAGCTTGTAGAGGACGGGGACGGCGGATATACGGTTTTGAGTGTGAGAACACGTGATCTTTATTCATCGGAGTATCTTGCGCTTCTGGCGTCCCGCTCATAAAATATTTGCCATTTCGAATTTTTCATATTTTACTATATCGTCAAGGGAATCAATAAAAAGCGTATAGCTTTGTTCTATGCCGTATTCATATCCGTCACGGCATGCTGATAAGAATACAAGCAAATTTTCCGTGGCAGTGTCTATTTCTCTTAGATTTACGGAAAGACTTAGTAATTTGACAGTAGAGTCCCAATGCTCCGATAACTCGTTCAGCGCCTCTTCTGAGGCGCTGTTTTTATATGCGACCTCAGCGAGCTCGCGCGCGATATCGATCGTCTTGTGTACGTAAGTTGCGTTGATTGTCACCGCCGCTATTACTATAACAAACAAAAGTAACGAGGTTACAAGTACCTTCACGACGCATCCTCCTTGCTGATTATCCGTTCATTCCCAATGTCGTCTATCATCATCAAATATATATCTCCTATTCGTTTTCCTTGCTTTTGAAGCTTGTGAATAAGCTGTGCTTTTGAGAGCCCTACCTCGGAAAGTCCGTAATTGTTTACCGTTCCGTTATCTATAACGATATGAAATATTCCACGCTCCACGGTCTTTACGTTTAGCTGCTGGCAGGTAGGAATATTCGCCTTGGCGCGTGGGATAATGGTTATCTTCCCATTCTTCTCGAGAATTGCGTAAAGCACCTCGCTGATGTCAACGTAGCCGTCCTGACGCAGCTCCGATATCAACTCGTCAATTGATATGCGCGAGCTCATCATTGCTTTTCTGCATAGCTTCCCGTTTTTTATGAGTGTGGCGGGGCGGGCGGTAACGAGTCCTTTGATTTTTGGAAAGAGGACTATTATAGATGAAGAGCATATTTCAAAGGTTATCAATATAATTATTGGTATAACGGCGTGTGATATTGGAATTGAGCTGTCGGTTATCGGAAGCGATGCTATCTCTGAAATTAAAAGCGTTGTGACGAGATCTGATATCTCAAGCTCGCCTATTTGCCGTTTGCCCATAAGACGCATCGCACTTATTAAAACTACGTATACTATAAGAGTGCGAATGAATATTGTTATCATTGACTACCTCCAAGTAAAAATACAGGTGTAGTATTTGTTCATTTATCCAAAGTCATGCAAAAACGTCAAAAAAATTCAAAAAATCCCTTGACAAACCCCAAAAAAAGAGGTATAATATGCGAGTCGCCCATGAGGGAGGCATACCGCGAAGGGAAGTTTGGAAAAAGTTTTTAAGAAATTTCAAAAAAGCTCTTGACAAACGAAAGTGATTGTGGTATAATAGTCAAGCTGTCCCACCGAGGGCGGCACGGTCATTGAAAATTGAACAACAAGAGAGATTGTACAAAGCATTGCGA
>JAFTXE010000129.1 GCA_017461745.1 Clostridia bacterium
CTTCGTCGCAAAGATTCTTCGCACTGTTTTCTTAGTTCTCCCCCTAAAGTCTCTTCTGCTCAGAATGACACGGAGAATGTGCGAACATAGTGCTAAAAATGTCCTTATGTGCATTTTAAAATAACACTATCGCAGAGAGCACGCCGACGAAGGTCGGCGTGCGCCTTGTCACAAGTCTTACTTTCTTCCCGACAAATCATAACTCAATACACCATGTTCGCACTCCCTGTGTCATCCTGAGCGTACGCACTTTATTGGGAGAACCTAAAGTACAATTCGAAGGATCTTTGCCGCTTGCGGCAACAACCAACTTAGGTGGGTAATCTATTGTGCTTCAAGAAATCTCCCAATAACTATGCCGTTAGTTGCTCCTTCGTCGCAAAGATTCTTCGCACTGTTTTCTTAGTTCTCCCCCTAAAGTCTCTTCTGCTCAGAATGACACGGAGAATGTGCGAACATAGTGCTAAAAATGTCCTTATGTGCATTTTAAAATAACACTATTACAGAGAACACGCCGACTTCTTCGGCGTGCGTCCTGTCACAAATGTCATTAAAAAAACATGCAAGTATATTTTTAGCACTATAGGATAACATGAAAAACAAAAAAGCAGACCGAAGATTTATCGCATATGCGAAAAACTTAACGTCTGCTTTTCTATTCGTGTAGTTTAATTACTCACGCTCTGTTTACCTTACCCGAACGAAGGCAACGGGAGCAAACAGCAACGGTCTTAGGTGTACCGTCAACAATTGCTTTTACCTTGCGGATATTGGGCTTCCAGGTTCTGTTGGTTTTGCGATGTGAGTGTGAAACGGCCTGACCGAAAACAACTCCCTTTCCGCAAATACTGCACTTTGCCATATTGACACCTCCCTCAATGCGCTTTGTTGCGCACGACTTTCTGAATTAATTCATAGAACAAGAGTTATTATACCATACTCCAAGTGAAATTGCAAGTGTTTTTTGAAAAAAAATATTTTTTTTGCAAAATTTGCATTTTTATACGCTTTAATAACGAATTATTGGTAGTAAATTATGGTTTATTGGGAGACACAAGAGATGCGAGGGGGATGCGGGGGACGCGGGGACGCGTTGTCGCTTTTCGAGAAAAGCTCCGCAAAAGCTTTCTTGCCGGGTTGTAGCCCGATTGAATATATATAATTTTAAGAATAGCTTGGTCGGGCTACAACCCAGCAAGGAAGTTTTTTGCCAAGCTTTTTTTCAAAAAAGCGGAAATCGCGTCCCCCGCGTCCCCCGCGTCCCCTGCGTCTCTCAACAAATCATAATTTCTCCAACTATCTTCGCCAAGCGGTTGACAAGAGTTACATTTTTTGTTATAATATTCTCAGCAGTAAATTCACGAAAGGGGCACATATGTTTTGGGAAATTTGTGAGGGTATTCGCAAGTACGTTAAGATGACGTTAATACCGTCTATGCGCAATCTATTCTCATCTATACGAAGTCTTATAGGAATGTTCATCGTTATGCTGATACTACAGATGCTTTTGAGCGTCATATGTATTTTCGGCATTGAAAACATAAAAAACAGCCAAGCGGTGCTTACTGATTTCAATCAAGCGCTATCGGGCATTTCAGACTCGATTGAAGGCAACGTTGGCTCGTTTATCACGTCCGACACCTTTACCACTGCTCTTTCGAGCACTTCAATTTTTATAGGCGCGCTTATTCTCTGGGGCATCTGCGCCATCACCGTTTATCAAAAGGTGACCTTTGCCTCTGCCGACCGCGACAAGTACATATGGGGTATGTACGTCACCCACGGTGCGAGAAAAAAGAAGATAAAGGCTATGCTCAAATGCGAGCTTTACGTTCCCCATCTGCTTGCCACCGTGCTTGGCTATCCGCTGGCGCTCGCGCTTTGCAATTATTCGCTCCGCAACCACGGCTACGAATACAGCCATTCCTTTATAAATATCGTCGCAATTCTCGTTATATCCTACCTTTGCATACGGCTCGTCGTGGAATACGAATGCTTTCTTATCCGCTCGATGAGCTGTACGGAGATGCTTCGTGAGGAAGACTCTCCCAAGAGCGTTTGCTATCCGAGGAAAAATTCAAGGCTCGTCAAGGGCTTCACCGCCTTCCGATACGGCTCAAGCACCTTTATGAGAATGAGAAAATACTATATTTCCCTCGCTCTCATAGCTGCTATCCCCGCTGTTATATGGGTCTGCTTTTACGTCTCCGCCACGGGTGAGGACAGCTATCTCTCATCTGCGATAAACGAATTTTCCGTAAAAATGAACGTTGGCATAAGCGAGGACAAGCTGAACGATATACGCAACGGCGACCTTAATGAGATCGACGGAATATCGGGAATAGAAGCCAAGGCGGTATACGATGCGGACAAGATATACACGCATATACTTGCCGACAAGGAGCATTTCTCAACCGTGATGAATTCTCCGTACTACACCACCTCCTACGCCGACAACACCGTGACTCTTTGCGTACCCAACAGGGCGCTTAAGCAGTCCATCGGATATAATATGGCAAGCGTCAAGGAAGGTACTGTTGCTATGATCTGCCCGTCCGACAACGCAAAATACGCGCTTGCCGAGGGCGACAGACTTTTCATAGCCGTATCCAAGCTTGACGGCAGCGTTCGAGCTATTGATGCGGACGCGCTCTCCTTGCTTGAGGGCGACCTTGAGAGTGAATACGAATATATGGAATTGGAGGTTGCAAGCGTCACCGCGCTTCGCTCTCAGCATTTGTCTCAGGACGGATTTCTTAACATCGACGATACGTATTTTTTGCTCAATTCCGACGACTATGAAAAGATAACCTCTCTATCCACCGAGAAATTAATAAGCTACGTCGGTATGGACAAGATAACCTACGACAAAGCTCTTGCCGCCGACGGCAGCTTTAATATATCTGTCCCCGCCGAGTCCTTGTCTACTATGCCAAGCGTGGGCGACTGCGTGGATATCACGGGAAAATATTCCTTGAACGTAAGGCTTGAGGGTGTTCCCTTCGGTGACACCACGAGGACGCTTGAGAAAAAGGTAAGCAATTCCGTTTCATACGCCTATATAAACTCCGTCAGCCGTTCGGGCGACAGAGTTATACTCAACGTAACTCCGTACGACGTAATAGTTTTAGAGCACGGTCTCGGTGCGCTTCCGTCCACAGTCTTAGCTCTCGGTACTCCCGCTCTTGACAACACCGACACCGCCTTCTTCGCAGGCTCGTGCGGAGATGCGCTGACGCTTTCAGACGGCAAAATAGAGCTCAACGACATATCAATTCAGATATGCGCCTCCTCAGAGGTAAGCGCCGCTGAGGCTGCAACGCATATAATATTTTCGGAGAAAAACATGACCGAGACCGCAGGGCGCTTAAAGCTTGAGACGCTTTACGCCGACAACTCTTTTGAGCTTATATGCGCCGACGAAACGACGCTCGGGAAAACAGAGCTTGACGTTGAGCCTATCAAAAAAGACTCCAACGGAGCCGTGCTCGTGCTTCCCTCCTCTGCCGCAAACTATCTGAGTTTTGACGTCGGAGACAAGCTTAGACTTGCCGTAACGCTTGAGGACGTTATACGTTACAACGAAGCCGGATACTTACCCAACGGCTCTTACGATATTCTTGAGCAGCACGTAAAATCCAATCAATACGACTACGTCGTGGTATTCATTGACGAGGTTATCTACAGCGACACGGCAGAAAAGCCGCAAGTGCTTTTGGGTGCTGACGCATTCTCCCGTGTCATAAATAAAAAAGCGCCCTACGTCAGCTTTGACGTAATTATAGACGCGGGGATAGAAAGCCACGACTACGCCAAGATGCGCGAGGAGCTTAATGAATGGGCTACCGACCAGACCTTCGTTCCCAAGCTTAGCTCCACGGGTAACTATCTTGAATATCTGCTCCGCAAGAACGCAAATTATTCCACTATCATAATGCTCATAAGCATTATCGTACCGCTGATAGTTCCGTTTATATGGTACTATCCTATTGCGACGCTTTTCGACAGACGAAAGTCAGAGCTATACGTGCTCAGAGCAATGGGCAAATCCAAGGGGACTCTGTTAAGATGCTTTATTACCGAGGGTGCGCTCGTGTCGATTGCCGCATTCTTGACCGTAATGCTTCTCTGTTATCCCGCAATGTTCGTGTTCAAAAGCGTTTGCACGCTTTGCAAGCTTCCGCTTGAATTCGATTATTCATATCTATCACTTCCCGCGCTGTTGGCGGCAGGAATGTTCAGCGCTCTGTGCGCTGCCGTTTCCTTCGCAATCTGTTATATGACTACGGCAAAGGGACGCTCGAAAAAGCCAAGGAGGAAATATGGCAATACTTGAAGCTACCGATATAATTAAGCAATACAAACGCGCGGGACACACCGTGACCGCCCTCAACCGCGCCTCGATAAGAGTTGAGGAGGGTGAGTTCGTTGCAATCACGGGCGTCTCAGGCTCGGGTAAAAGCACGTTTATAAATATCTGCGCAGGGTTAGATTTCCCCAACGCGGGCTCGGTCATGCTCGGCGGACGAATGATAACCTCACTGTTCGGAGACGAGCTTACAAAGTACCGCGGAAAGACCGTTGGATTTGTTTTTCAGTCGCATAAGCTCATTCCCCATCTGACCGCTTACGAGAACATTCTTCTTCCCCTCAACGCCGCAAACAGAAAGCTTGAAAATCACGAGGAAAGATTTAAGCTGCTCGTGGATTCGCTCGGCATACGCGACCGCCTCGGTCACCTTCCCTCAGAGCTGTCGGGAGGACAGGCGCAGAGAGTGGCAATTGCCCGCGCGCTTATCCACTATCCCCGTATTCTCTTTGCCGACGAGCCTACGGGAAATCTCGACAGAAAAAACGCTGATGAGGTTATCTCCCTTATGCTTGAGCTGCGCGACAGTCTGAAGCAGACTATGGTGGTCGTTACGCACGACCAAAAGACCGCCGACCGCGCTGACAGAGTTTACAACATGGAAGACGGTATGCTCATTGAGCAAAAAAGAAGATAACGTATATAACGGAGAAAACGAAATGACATACGCAATCGTTGATTGCCGCATGACCGCCGACATTCGCTCGGCGGTCAGCGAATTTGCGGACGAAATAATTGAACTTCCGCCCCACCCACAGCTCGCATCTCCCGTGGCTTCTCACCCCGATATGCTTTTGTGGATATACGGCAAGCATATAGTCACCTACCGTGATTACGCCAAGCTTGCCCGTGAGCCGTTTTGCAAGCTGTCGGCATTGGGATATGAGATAATATATACCGAGGACAGCCCCTCTGCCGAATATCCCAAGGACGTCAGCCTCAACTGCGCCGTTGTCGGCAATCGCTTGATATGCAACGAAAAATACTTGTCAAAGGCAATAAAGCTCATTGCGGCTGAGCATGGCTTGGAGCTTATAAACGTCAAGCAAGGCTACGCAAAATGCTCTACCGTGACTGTTGGCGAAAATGCGATAATAACGCAGGACCCGTCTATATACAAGGCGGCGACGGCGCACGGGATAGACGCATTGAAAATAAGCGACGGCGGCGTTGCCCTCAGAGGCTACGACACGGGCTTTATCGGCGGCGCGTCGGGTGCGCTCGGCGCTCACGTCATCTTCTGCGGAAATCTTTCGCTCCACGCCGATGGAGAAAAAATAAGCACCTTTTGTCAAACCCACGGCAAGCAAGCGCTTTCACTCTCCCACTCCCCGCTATACGACTACGGAACGGTATTTTTTGTATGACTTTTTTATGGATTTTTTCGTCAGAAACTTTCTTGAAAGAAAGTTTCCGACACCTTCAAAGAACTTGAAAAAATAAATGTTAAGGTTAGTGGAATATAGTGCTGTGCTTAATTGGTAGTACGGTATTTTTCTAAGGTGGAAACCGCGTCAAACGCTGCTGCACGTTTGACGGGTTTCTTTTTTTATTGAAAGATGCGGCTTGGATACTTCGCAAAGCTGTAGGGGTCAATATACGCACTATCTTCACCTCAGCGTGTCATCCTGAGCGGAGTCACAACGGGCGGA
>JAFTXE010000130.1 GCA_017461745.1 Clostridia bacterium
ATCTAAGTTTAAGATATAAATAAATTTCTGTAGTCTAAGGTCGAATTAAAATCAAGCCTTCCCTTGAGGGAAGGGGGACCGCGTTAGCGGTGGATGAGTGTAGCCGCCATAGGCGGCGTGCGCCTTGTCAAAAGTCTTACTTTCTCCATCGTAAATCATAATTTAACGCACCATGTTCGCACTCATTGTGTCATCCTGAGCGTATGCACTTTATTGGGAGAACCTAAAGTACAATTCGACAATGTTTGCGCAAGCAAACTTGGGACGGAGCGTAGCGGAGTGTAGGATCTTTTCCGCTTGCGGCAACAATCAACTTATATGGGTAATCTCTTGTGCTTCAAGAAATCTCCCAATAACTATGTCGTTAGTTGCTCCTTCGTCGCAAAGATTCTTCGCACTGTTTATTAGATACCCCCTCTAAGTCTCATCTGCTCAGAATGACACGTAAAAAGTGCTGTCCTTAAACTAAGAACAGCACTTCATTAAAACAGTATTATATTATTTTTTCCACAGACTTCCGCATCAAAAATGTCCGTTCTGGGATACTCCGTGAATTATAACGGTTTTATCCTCGGGGACGTAGGAGTCGGGGAAATGTATCATTATATCGTCGCCCTCGAGGGTATTCTGTAGCTTTCCGATATCAACGTCAGCGACGCCGACGCCCGTATCTATCGCAAGGCAAGCCGCCTCTGCCGCCGCCTGACCCGTCAGTATTGCGGGCGGTATGACACGTAAAAGGTCCCAACCGTAGCCGTCTCCGCAAGCACTTCTACCTGCTGTGAGCATATTGGGATAGTCGTGTCTGCAAAGCGTTCTCAGCGGAACTTCAAACAGATGGTCCTTATGGTCAAAATCATTGATAGCGCAGACGGAGTCGTCAAAGTGCTTATACGCGTCACCTACGGTAAACGTATAGTCACCCGCAATATGACAAGTGGTTCTGAACTGCGGCATCAGCGGCAGCATTACCACGTCTCTGCTGTTTCTATCCGTCTTTTTTAGATTTTTAAGCATTAAGCGTTGATTACGTATCAGATAGTCGCTGACCTCCTCAACGGTAAGCCCCGACCACTGCGGTACGTCGGCGGGCTGATTATCTCCGTAAAGATTTACAGAGCCGCCGCACACGCCCTTATACGCCTTTCTTATGTTTCCACTCTCAGCCGCCGCGGCACAGCTTTCAAGGTTAATGAGATATCCTATATAAGTAAAAAAGTTAGTTCCGCTCACCGTCGGCATTCCCGCGCGTCTTAGCACGTCGCAGTCCCCCGTGACGTCAATGAGCATATCGCAGGAATAGTATTCCGTTCCCGATTTACTCTCCGTTATCACACCCTTGCAGGTCTTACCCTCCATTACGGGCTCGCAGGCGATACAGTCAAAAAGCAAGTCAGCGCCGCTATCCTTTACCTCCTCTGTAAGCTGAAGGGCGAATATATACGGAGAATATCTCTGCATATATCTCTCCTCTGTATATTCAAGGGGCTCGCCGTTTTTCCACACGTCAGCTATAGTATCGTAGCCGTACCTTGCGCTGTCACGCAACCATTTCTCAGCAAGTCCGAATATGATCTGCTTACCTCTGCCGTTACACATAGGCACGAACAGATTTATAAGCCCGAGGGTTGCAAGACCGCCGAGAATATTGGATTTTTCAATTATCAACACACTCTTGCCTCGCTTTGCCGCGGTGACAGCCGCCGCGCAGCCCGCAACGCCGCCTCCGCAAACGATAACGTCGTAATGCGCCTTAACGGGTACGGTTTTATTTATAGTAACGGTATTCATATATACTTCCCTCCCACACTTCATTTTAGAAGTGTCTCACGTATTCCTTAGCGACCGCTATGTCAATTCCTATCTGCTCTGCCATAGCCTCAACGCTTGGGAATTTCGTCTCCTCACGCAGAAAATGCAGAAATTCTACGGTAATACTTTTGCCGTAAAGGTCTCCGTGATAATCGAAAATATGCGTCTCGGCGCAAGTTATTTTGGTATTTACCGTAGGTCTGATACCTACGTTTGTTATTCCATACCATATTTCGTTATCAAAAAGTATCTTTGTGACATATACTCCCCGTTTTGGCAGAAGTCTGTTTTCCTCGGGAATGATATTTACCGTAGGAAATCCGAGCCTTCTCGCAAGGTGCTGGCCGTCCACCACGATGCTCGTGAGCGAATAAGGTCTGCCGAGATATTTTGCGCTCAACTCCATATCTCCGTCGGCAACCGTTCGTCTTACGAGCGACGAGCTGACAGGCGTACCGTCGAGCTTATATTCTCCGACCGTGGTAACCCCAACGCCGTATTCTCCGCAAAGCTCCGTCAAAAGAGCGGAATTTCCCTTTGCTCCCCTGCCAAATCCGTAATCGTATCCGCAGACGACGTGAGCGGCGCATAGCTTTTTTATAAGAATTTCCCTTACGAAGTCCTGTGCCTCAACCGTCAATATATCCCGAGAAAGCGGCAGACAAACGGCGATATCCACGCCCAAGCGCTCAAAAATACCGAGCTTTTCCTCAGTTGAGGTAATGAGCGGAACGGGCGAGGGTGAAAAGAAATTTCGCGGGGGCTGCTCAAAGGTAAGGACGCAGAGCGGAAGATTCCTGCTCTCTGCTATTTTTTTAGCCGTTCCAAGCACCTCTCTGTGACCGAGATGCACTCCGTCAAAGCACCCGAGCGCAAGCACGCACGGAGTGTCCGATTTAAAATTCAAATCGTTTTTTATAATCATATCCGCCCTCCTTTCTCTAAAATATATTTTATCACAAACACAAGCAAAACTAAAGATTTAAATTGTAAACTTTATATCAAAAACAAAAGACGCCGTGCGGCGTCTTTTATTTTTGGCTTTAGGTCAGATCTTTTCCTTAACCTTGGATGCCTTACCAACTCTGTCACGGAGATAGTAGAGCTTAGCTCTTCTAACCTTACCCTGACGGATTATGTCAACCTTCTCTACGTTGGGAGAGTGAATGGGGAAGGTCTTTTCAACGCCGCAGCCGTAGGAAACACGTCTTACGGTGAACGTCTCGGAGATTCCGCCGCCGTGCTTAGCGATAACAGTTCCTTCGAACATCTGGATTCTCTCGCGAGCACCCTCCTTGATCTTGTTGTGAACACGGATAGTGTCACCGATGTTGATAACCGGTACTTCGGTCTTCAACTGCTCGTTTGTAAAAGCCTGAAGCAAATTCATCTTTCAGTCCTCCTAAATTTAATATCCGAGCGTTCATGCAGAGCTTCGCAGCGGACCGCCCTTCACCGTGTACTTTGCACACAGCAAGAAATATTATACCATATCTTAAAGTATTTTGCAATACTTTTTTAAAAATTATTTACCTTTTTTGAGAATTTTTTTCGTTATTCGGCAAACGGTAGCTACTATTTCCCTTCCGTTGAACACGAGCATGAACAAAACGCAGATAATTTGCGCGTAATACCAATATCTGAACGCGCCAATCATTATAAACGCCTGAACGAGCAACACCGCCGCATTGACGGCAATTCTCAGCGTATGCATATTGAATTTGACGTAAAATCCCGTGTCGTAAGCGCGAATGACGTAGACAGCCGCATAGCTTATAAGCGTTGCGACCGCCGCTCCCATTGCTCCCCTTTCGGGAATGAGCATAAAGTTGAGAACGATATTTATTACCGCCCCCGCCATTGACGTCACCATGGACATAACGCTTTTCTTTTCAAGGAAGTAAACGCTTCCGAGGAAGGACACGAGCGCCGAAAACGCCATGGCTATGACAAGCACGGGAACGTACTGCCATGAGGAATAGTACGAGTCGTCGAGCAACAGCCGCGTCAGTATCTTTGAGCCTGCAATAATTACCGAGCCGCCCATGAAGATAATGCCCGAATAGTTCTTGAATACCGTTGAGAAAAACGCGCTTCTCTCTTTTTCGTCGGCGTCCTTGACCACCGAGAACTGCCACGCCTCAATAAAGACGCCACACACGAGCAGCAGAAGCGTTGGCAGCTTATACGCCGCCGCATACAGACCGTTCTCTGCCGTGCCCGCATAGTACGCCACGATATATCTGTCGCTTGCCGAGGTGATAAGCCACATCATAGTGGTTGGTATATAAGGAATACTGAACCTCAGCATCGCCTTTATTGTCTGCCTGTTTATCGCCCTCAGCGACAGAAACCTGTCAAGCCTTGCGGCAAAGAATATAAACACCGTAACGGCGAAGTCGGCAACCACGACTGACAGCACATATCCAAGCGTTCCCATATCAAAGACAACGAGAAAGAGCACGTTCAGCGCTATCGTAAGAACGGTATTAATAATTCCCTGCGTTGCGAACAGAGCCGTTTTTCCAATCGCTCTGAGGAAATTTGCCGCCGCGGAATGAATATTGGCGCAGATGACGTAAGCGGCTATGAGCAATATATATCCGTCGAAAACGTCAAAGACGCGCAAAGCCTGTACAACGGCAACAAGAACAGCGCCGCCGAGTACGATTACCGCTATTCCCGAGGAGAACACGCGTTTTCTGTCCTCTTCTCCACCCGTATCGGCGGTATCGAGTGTAAAGCGGAAAAGCCCGTCGCATATTCCGACAGCCGCAAGGGGCATCAAGAGACTTGCCGTCTGTGTAAGAATGTCCGCAACTCCGAACTCGGAGGCGGACAGAATAGCGGTATAAAGCGGCATAAGCAGGAAGACAAGCACCTTTGACGCAAAGG
This sequence comes from Clostridia bacterium, assembly GCA_017461745.1. Lineage (GTDB taxonomy): Bacteria > Bacillota > Clostridia > Oscillospirales > CAG-272 > HGM12713. The sequence continues at coordinate 4,708 of JAFTXE010000130.1, forward strand.
TGCCCGCCCCCAGAATTGCCGTATTTGATAAAAGTCTTTTATATCTGCCCATGACGGAGATCAATCGCAGTTTTCCCAGTTATGATATACGTTCATAACGTCGTCGTCGTCCTCGAGCTTTTCGATAAGAAGTCCCATAAACTTGATATCCTCCTCGCTCTCAAGGGTGACGTAATTGGACGCGATTTTAGTCTTTTCAGCTGAAAGCAGAGTATATCCTGCCGCCTCAAGCGCGTCCTTGACTGCATAGAGGTCGTCGGGCTCGGTGTATATCTCGAATATCTCGCCCTCTGCCGCAAAGTCCTCAGCTCCTGCCTCAAGAGAGGTCTCCATGAGCTTGTCCTCGTCAACGTCACCGTCCTCGTTGGAGATAACGATAAGTCCCTTTTCGGAGAACAGATAAGAAACGCAGCCCGTCTGTCCCATGTTGCCATGGTACTTGGAGAAATACGCTCTTACGTTACCTGCGGTACGGTTTCTGTTATCGGTCGTAGCCTCTACGATAACGGCAATTCCCGCAGGACCGTAGCCCTCGTAAACTACCTCCTCGTAGTTCTCGCCCGTGCTTCCGAGCGCCTTTTTGATGGTACGCTCTATGTTATCGTTAGGCACGTTGTTTGCCTTTGCCTTAAGGATAAGGTCACGGAGCTTGGAGTTGGATGCGGGGTCTCCGCCGCCTTCCTTGACCGCAATGGTTATTTCCTTACCGATTTTTGTAAAGACCTTAGCTCTCTGCGCGTCGGTCTTTTCCTTTTTGTGCTTGATATTAGCCCATTTACTGTGTCCTGACATTGTTTTTACCTCTTTATATTTTCTTATTTTTTACTTTTCTCACACCGCACCAAAAGCCAAAAAAGTTTTTGGTCAATATTTTTAGAAAGCCTTTTACGATTCAAATTATGATTTATCGGGCTGTTTGATATGTACGCACGCTCTTCGTGTCATCCTGAGCGTACGCACTTTATTGGGAGAACCGAAAGTACAATTCGAAGGATCTTTGCCGCCCAAGCGGCAATAACCAACTTCGGTGGGCAATCTCTTGTGTTTCAAGAAATCTCCCAATAACTATGTCGTTAGTTGCTCCTTCGTCGCAAAGATTCTTCGCACTGTTTATTAG
>JAFTXE010000131.1 GCA_017461745.1 Clostridia bacterium
GCAGCAGCGTTTGACGTGGTTTCCACCTTAGAAAAATGCGTACTTCTAATTAAGCACAGCTCTATATTTCAACAACTATTATATTATTTGTTTCGAGTTCTTTGGGGTATGGGGTCTTTCTCCGAAAGAAAGACCCCAAAATCGCGTCCTTGCGTCCCTCGCATCCTTCGCGTCCCCAACGGTTCATTTCATCAGCTCGTCGGTAAGGCGGAGTATTTCGGGCGCTATTTTTTTACGTTCTTTTTTTGTTATGCCCATATAAATAGGGTAAGCGAGGATAACGAGAACGAGTCCTGCTATGCCGACGCACACGGCAACAAGCATAGAGAATTTTCCCAGAAGCTCACCTATTTCTGTCATAGCGATGCTCATGCCCACGCCCATTATTAACGAGCCGAGAATGCCTATTATAAGTGAAACCACCGTTCCTTTTTTAGTAACTCCCGAATCGAGACGGCGGAGCTGCTCCATTTTGTCCTCAGTCTGCTCGCTCAATGCGTATTTTTCTCTTATTTTTTTGATTTCCGCTTGCTCCTTAGCGGAATAGGTATAGGAAAACCCATCGGGTTTATTTTTGTTGTCCATCAGCTTCAAAGCTCCTTAATTTTTTCAATTCCTTATTAGAACGGATAACCATATATATCGCCATAAGAAGTACAAACGTACAAACGGCAGTTCCCGTGGCACTGGTCATAATGCGTCTGAAATTCTCCTGCCCCTCCGTTCCGAAGGCACTGAGCATCGCCGTTTCAAGCGTAAGCATGGAAACGCTGGCTGCCGCAAGGCTTATTGCCTTTGACGCGGAGAACACGGGGCTATTGAATTTACGGTATTTTACTACGTTAACTATCGCAAGCGTCATTGCCGTAAACGTATACGCTGCGAGCGCTATTGTGGTGATAAAATGATGCTCAAAGCCACGGTTAAATCTCGTAATAAACAAAACCAAGCCTCCGAGCGTTATATTCATAAGAATCAACACTATTCCGCAGAAGCGGTAACGAAGATATTCCTTCTTTATATTTTTGCCGACCGTATCACCGCGCACGTCGCGAAGCAAGAAAAAGCGCATTAGCACGAGCAAAAAATAGTAAGCGGCTAGAGAATAGAACCACGCCGAGCCGTGCCAAAGACCGAGACCCAATTGTAACGCAGCGTATGCGGTATTGTATATCAGCGTGCCGTACAGCGACAGCTTAACGCGCAGATGCGCATCGCCGCTCAGGCGCACAACGTACTTATTCTCCGTCTTTACCGTTTTGAAAAATCTTATCATATTGGGAATATGGAAGCAAACCACCATCAAGGTATACGCTGACAGAGAGTAAGAAATATACGTTACCAAATGCTCACTTCCGAAATACACCAAGCCGAAGGTCATAAGTGCCGCCGACGCAATAACAAGCACGACGATAAGCGCTACGGGCGGAAAAATTATTCCTTTAAATTTTCTCAAATCAATCATTCTATACTCTCCTGACTCGCACGGTGAAAGTCGTTCCGCGTCCAATCTCGCTCTCCACCGAAATGTCACTGCCCGTGATGTCAATAACTCTTTTAACAAGCGCAAGACCGAGACCGTTGCCCTGAGTTGCGTGAGAGGTGTCGCCTTGATAAAATTTATCGAACATATGCTCTCCGACCTCACCCGAAATTCCACAGCCCGTATCACCAACGGTCACAACGGCAAAATCTCCATCAGAGCTTATTCCGAGCGATACCGTTCCGCCCTTGTCGGTGAATTTAATGGCGTTTGAAAATAAATTATTCCATACGAGGCTCATCATTTCGGGGTCGCTTTTTACGGTTACTCCGTCCTCAATGTTGGTTTCTATGTTCAGCTCCTTGGACTCCCAAGCATTCTCAAAGCTCAGAAGACACTCACATACCTGCTCGCTGAGGTCGTATGTCTCCAGCGTGGGCGTTATCTGTTGATTTTCAAGCTTGTTTAGCTTAAGAATATTTGTGATAAGAGTCGCAAGACGGTGCGAGGCGTCGGTAATAGCCTTGGCGTACTCAATTCGCTGCTCCTCGGAAAGATTGGGCTTGGTGAGCATCGTGCCGTAATTCTGCATTACAGCCAAGGGGGTTTTCAGCTCGTGAGAAACGTTTGCGATAAAATCGGTGCGTAGGGTTTCCACGCTTGAAAGCTCCTCTGCCATTTTGTTTATACAGTCAATGATCTCCCCGAATTTATCCTCCGAACCAAAGTCGCGTCCCTTCTTTATTCTTACGGAGAAATCGCCCTCCATCATTTTCTGCGTTGCTTCGGTGATCTTCTTTACGGGCTTATCGACGGTAAGCTTTCTTCGTATCGTGTCTATAACCGTAAACATGAGTGACAGAGCAACGACGTTGGCAAAGGTCAGCTTTGCCGCTACGCCGATATCCGCGTCGGTCAGCGTAATTCCGAGAGTTTCCGTCATTACGGTAACGAACAGTAAAATACAGCAGGTAATAAGAAACGCGGCTATCAAGAAGAACACGAGAAAGTGATTTACGGCAAGCAGTATCTTCTTATAGCGCTCGCTTTTTTTCATTTTATCACCGCCTTATAGCCAAGACCGTGAACTGTCACTATCTCAAACGCGTCGCATTCTGAGAGCTTGCCGCGGAGCTTGGTCATATAAACGTCTACCGTTCTCGTTCCCGACTCGGTATCAGCGTCCCAGAATTCGTCCATGAGCTGAGTTCTCGTGAAGGTCTTTTTGGGATATGACAGAAGCTTATAAAGCAAATTGAATTCCCTTGTGGTAAGGGATATTTCATCGTCGCCGAGATACGCGGTATGCTCGTCGGCGTCCATGATAAAATTCCCCACCTCAAGTCTGCGGCTGGACGCTATTTTCGAGCGGCGAAGTAAAGCGCCGATACGCAAAAACAATTCGTCAAGGTCGATGGGCTTGACCATATAATCGTCAATTCCTATTCGATAGCCTCTCTGCTTTGAGGCGAAATCGTCTCTTGCCGTCATAAAGAGAATGGGAATATCCTCGTTGAGACTTCTGACGGTTTTAGCAAATTCAAAGCCGTCTATGTCAGGCATCATGATATCGGATAATATCAAATCAAATACGTTTTCGTACATAGCGTCGTAAGCGTCCGCGGCGTTAAGACACCCTATGGCCTCGTATCCGCTTTGATTTAAAAAAGAACATACACTGCGATTGAGCGCCGTGTCGTCTTCTACTACCAATATCTTAAACATCTTCTGCCTCCTCGGTGATTTTTTGTTTTATCTTTATTTGTCAGAAACTTTCTTTCGAGAAAGTTTCCGACACCTTCAAAGAACTTGAAGAAATAAATATTAAGGTTGTTGAAATATAGAGCTGTACTTAATTGGGAGTACGGTGTCTTCTAAGGTGGAAACCCGACGAACCTGCTGCGGTTCTTACGGGTTTCTTTTTTATCTAAAGTTGCGGTTTTAATTTAAAGTGCGGTGCGAGCACCTTCAAAGGCTCTCATTGTAGGAGAGCTGTCAGCGTTAGATGACCGAGAGGTTTACAGATATACGCACCATGTTCGCACTCACTGTGTCATCCTGAGCGTACGCACTTTATTGGGAGAACAGAAAGTACAATTCGAAGGATCTTTGCCGCTTGCGGCAATAACCAACTTAGATGGGTAATCCCTTGGGCTTTAAGAAATCTCCAAATAACCATGTCGTTAGTTGCTCCTTACGTCGCAAAGATTCTACACTTCGCTACGCCCCGTCCCAAGTTTGCTTGCGAACTTGCGGGCTTGCCCTGTGATGAGGGTAGCCGACAAAGTCGGCGTGCGTCCTAATACAAGTATTGCTTTAAAAAAACGTACTTTTACGAATATATTGTACCATACAAACGTTAAGGTTTTGTTTACGTTTTTATATTTCTCAAAAAAGCAACGCCGATTATCTGAAGTTGCTTTTTAGGTTATTATACCAAAGCGGTTTTCTTAAGAACGGTATTACTTATTGCTCCAAGTCCTACTCCGAATAAAGCTCCGCCCGTAAGACAGAGGACAACGTTCATGATTCCCGAGTTAAGAGGCGTAAGCATGGGTATCATCATAAAGAGGAACATACCCACCATGAACGAAAGTATGAGAGACAGCCAAAGTCTCTGTTTTCCGACTACGCTCATAATAAGATATATCGGTACGAAAACGCTCACAAGTATCATCTTGGAAAGAATACACATTATAAGCTCGAATACGCCGAATCCTACCATGTCAAACGGCAGACCCGATATAGCGCCGCCAAGCAGCGAGCCTATGAAAAAGGCGAATATCATAAGCGCTCCGCCAACGAAGCAGACAAGCGTCTTGGATATAACGTAATCGGTCTTTTTTGCCCTGACCGTGAAAAGATTTTTTGCGTATCCGCTTCTGAAATCCGCGGATACAAATATACAAACGAGGGCGGCTATGGCAAAATACAGCATGTTTATATTACACATGGTAGTAATGTCCATAGACATTCCTGCCGCCGCATCCGCCGAGGCTTCTCCGCTGACAGTACCGATTATCTGCCATGCGCTGTCAAAGCCCTCCATGACGCTTTCCGCGCCCGTTTGGGGATTTACGGTTACCGAGCCTTCCATCATGGTTACCATAACGGTAATGAGAATGGGCGCTACGAGACAAGCGGCTAAGACAATATAAATGAGGGGCATGGTGAACATTCTGCGGAAGTCTACCTTAAGCATACTGCCAAGACGCTTTCCAAAGGTATTGCGTTCAATTTTAGTCTCCATTATCTTTTGCCCTCCTTCATAAGATCTATATAGTATTCTTCAAGACCTATCTTGTCCGTCTTTATCTCGCTGACAAGAATTCCGTTTTCATACAGGTGAGTAACTATTTCCTCGGGAGTTGTCATGTCATAAACACGGATATATCCCGCCTCATCCTCTTCTACGCGGGAATATTTACAGCCGAGTATCATCTTAGCGCGATTGGTGTCCTGCGCCTTGAGCGCGACGTACGTACGGCAGCTCGCTTCAAGCTCCTCTGCCGTCATCTCGCAAAGCATTTTACCTCCGCGCACTATTCCGTAATGCGTAGCTATTTTTTCAAGCTCGCTGAGTATATGAGAGGAAACAACGACCGTACAGCCGTTCTTTGTAATATCAACGAGCACCTCTCTCATTATTCTCATACCGTCCGCGTCCAAGCCGTTGATAGGCTCGTCAAGCACGAGCAGGGTAGGGTTGCCGAGAAGCGCCATTGCAATGCCTATTCTTTGCTTCATGCCGAGGGAACAGTTTTTGTACTTATTGGATGCCGCACCCTCCATTCTGACGAGCTTGAGAACCTTGATTATTTCTTCATCCGCATTCTTTATTCCGAGATTTGCCGCCTGAAGCTTCATGTTATTCCATACGCTGTAGCTTGAAAAACAGCCGGGGGCTTCAATAAGCACGCCTATCTTGGCTCTTACGTCCGCATCGGTGTGTGGCTTTCCGTAGAGCTTTACAGAGCCGCCGCTCTCGTGAATAAGTCCGCAGATTATTTTCTCAGTCGTGGATTTTCCACTTCCGTTCTCACCGATAAATCCGTATATCACGCCCTGAGGTACGGTCATATTAAGTCCCGATAGCGCTTGCTTAGGACCAAAATTTTTCGTCAGATTTCTTATCTCTATTGCATTCATTAGTTGTTCGTCCTCCTATCAATATACGTCGCTCTTGTAAAGTATACGTGTGCCGAGCACGTTGTAAAATACCGCCCATGCAACCGATACCAAAGCGCAAACGAGTAACGTTACGACATTGCTCGTAAGGCAAGCGTTGACAGACGAGCCGTAAAGGAATATATTCAGAAAAGCCGTAGGAATAGCGAGATTTTCAACGATTGCCGCCACACCTATGATAAGTATTCCCGTACCGAAGAAGAAGGACGAGGCAATGGAAATGCCGAAGAATTTCCTGAAAATAACGTTGAGGAAGGTGTAAAGGCTTGCCCATCCTATACTCATTATCATCTTGCCGAGTATTGCGATTATCAGCGAGCCTGCGTTAACCGCGGTGTCGTAGCCCACGAGCAAACCGCCGACCGTACCGCCGATAAAGTAGGTAATACACATACAAGCCATTGCAAATGCGCAAACGATACTTTTTGACATCATATAGTCCTGCTTCTTTGCGTGGGTAGTAAAAAGCTGCTTTACGTAACCCGACTTATAGTCGTGTCCAATAAAAATAGATACCATAATTCCGCCGAAAATGAATACCATATTCATGTTGGCATAGTCTGCAATGCTGTTTATAACGTAAAGCGGTTCGGAAGCGGCAATTATCTGCCATACGTTAGAATAAAGAGGGGTCATGGTGTTTCCGTTCTGGTCAGGCATCATGGTCATTGCCGATACCATTGCGGGAATTATTGCGGCGATACCGAGAAAAATATAAAACAGAGGCGTATGAAAAAGGCGGTAAAAGTCCACGCCAAGCATTCCCTTAAGTCTTTTTGAAAAGCTTGGGGATTCAAATTTAATTTCACGTGTCATTTTATTTTTCCTCCTTTTCCTTAGTGGATTGTGACATCAGCTCGATATAGTATTCCTCAAGACCTATCTTGTTTTTTCTTATCTTGCTGACTGCGTGTCCGTTCTTGAGCAGATGCTCCACTATACTCTCGGTGTCGTCAACGTCGTAAATGCGGATATAGCCGTCTTCTTCTCTTATGTCTGCGTATTTTGCGTCCAATACTGCCTTAGCGCCCTTCATATCCTTGGTTCTGAGAGACACAAAAACTCTTGCTCTTCCCTCAAGCTCCTTTGCGGACATCTCCATTATCATTTTACCCTGACGGATAATGCCGTAGTGCGTTGCTATCTTTTCAAGCTCGCCGAGAATGTGAGAGGAAATAAGAACGGTACAGCCGTATTTCTGTGTGATATCTACGAGGATTTCCCTCATAATACGCATACCGTCGGTGTCAAGTCCGTTTATGGGCTCGTCGAGAATAAGCAGAGCGGGGTCGCCGAGAAGCGCCATGGCGATGCCTATACGTTGCTTCATACCGAGAGAACAGCTCTTGAATTTTATATTGGCATTATCCTCCATGCGAACTATTTCAAGCACGCGTCTTATCTCTTCGTCGGGATTTTCAAGTCCGAGATTTATGGTCTGCATTCTCAGATTCTGATAAACGCTCGAGCCCGGGAAACAGCCCGCGTTCTCAATAAGCGCGCCGACTCTCACTCTTACTCCCGCATCCGTATAATCCTTGCCGAAGAGCTTTATTTCTCCACCGTCTGCAACGAGATGACCGCAGATTAGCTTTTCCGTGGTGGACTTTCCGCTTCCGTTCTCACCGATAAAGCCGTATATCGCCCCTACGGGTACGGTCATATTGAGATTATCGACTGCATACATTCCGCGAAAGCTCTTTGAAAGATTTCTGATTTCAATAGCGTTCATTTTACGTCTCCTTTTTATTTTGTATATGATTTCAAATTATGATTTATCGGGGATGCGAGGGGACGCGATTTCCGCTTTTTTGAAAAAAAGCTTGGCAAAAAACTTCCTTGCAGGGTTGTAGCCCTTAAAGCTATTCTTGGATTTATAATTGTTATAAAGGGCTACAACCCTGCAAGAAAGCTTTTGCGGAGCTTTTCTCGA
>JAFTXE010000132.1 GCA_017461745.1 Clostridia bacterium
CTAATAAACAGTGCGAAGAATCTTTGCGACGAAGGAGCAACTAACGACATAGTTATTGGGAGATTTCTTGAAACACAAGAGATTGCCCACCGAAGTTGGTTATTGCCGCTTGGGCGGCAAAGATCCTTCGAATTGTACTTTAGGTTCTCCCAATAAAGTGCGTACGCTCAGGATGACACAAAGAGAGTGCGTACATATCAAACAGCCCGATAAAGCATAATTTGAATTATTATGTATTAGTAAACCTATCAGTCAGCTTGCGCTGACAGCTCTCCTGCAAGGAGAGCCTTTGCAGATATCCGTACCAACTTTTTCAATAAAAAAGAAACCCGTCAAACGTGTAGCAGCGTTTGACGGAGTTTCCACCTTAGAACGTACCGTACCCTTAATTAAGCACAGCACTATATTCCAACAGCCTTAACATTCATTTTTTCGAGTTCTTTGGGGTATGGGGTCTTTCTCCGAAAGAAAGACCCCAAAAATCTTTACAATAAACTTACTTAAGCATACCCTCAAGCGCAGATTTAGCGCTAGTGAGTGCGTCGGTTACCTTGTCAATATCCTTACCGCCTGCCATAGCGTTGTCGGGACGTCCGCCGCCCTTACCGCCCGTAACGGCAGCAACTGCTCCAACGAGCTTTCCTGCGTGAGCGCCGCCGCTGACGGCATCCTTACCCGCAACTGCGATAAAGTTCAGCTTACCGCCCGCAGTGATAGCAAGCACGGCAACGGTATCTGCGTTGTTAGCCTTTATCTCGTCAGCAAGCGCTCTTGCCGCGTCGGACTGCATATCCTTAAGGTCAGCGGTTATGAGCTTGTAGTTGCCAACGGAAACAGCGGAGGAGAGAATAGAATCGAGCTTAGACGACGCAATTTTTGCGTTGAGCGCCTCAATCTCCTTCTTAGCGGAGCGAAGCTCGTCTTCAACAGCCGCCGCTCTCTTAGCGAGGTCAGCGGGATTTTGAACCTTAAGGCAAGCCGCCGCTTCTCCGATAATCGCGTCCTTAGACGCAAGCAGCTTGAGAACGCCAAGACCCGTAACGGCTTCAATTCTTCTGACGCCTGCGGCAACGGAGGATTCGGAAACTATCTTGAAAAGTCCTATCTTGCCCGTGTTGTTGCAGTGCGTACCGCCGCAGAGCTCAGTGGAGAAGTTACCCATCTTGACCATGCGGACAACATTTCCGTACTTTTCACCGAACAGAGCCATAGCGCCGTTCTTTCTTGCAGTCTCAATATCCGTCTCAACGGTAACGATGTCGTTAGCCGCAAGAATATTAAGGTTTACAAGGTTTTCTATCTTATTTATCTCCTCGGTCGTGAGCGCGGAGAAATGAGTAAAGTCAAAGCGGCAGATTTCGTCGTTGACGTAAGAGCCTGCCTGCTCAACGTGATTTCCGAGAACACAGCGAAGCGCCGCCTGAAGCAAGTGAGCGGCAGAGTGGTTCCTGCGAATAGAATCGCGTCTTGCGTCCTCAATGTCAGCGGTTACGCTGTCGCCAACCTTGATAGAGCCCTCGGCAACTGTGCAGAGGTGAATGTAAACGCCGTCTGTCTTCTTTGTGTCGTATACCTTTGCCATAAATCCGTCGGCGTAAATCGTACCCGTATCGCCGACCTGACCGCCGCCCTCGCCATAGAAGGGGGTGCGGTCGAGAATGATGGAGCAGTCTCCGCTGTCAGCCGAATCAACTATGCCCTCGTCCGTGAGTATTGCGATGACCTTGGCAGAGCTTCTGTAATCGGTGTAGCCCGTGAATTCAGTCTTGGGCAGGTCGGAGAGCAGAGATTTTGAGGACTCGTCCCAGCCGCCGATATTGGCTCTTGCTTCTCTCGCTCTGACCTTCTGCTGCTGCATGAGCTTAACGAAGGTCTCCTCATCAATGGTGAGATTGCTTTCCGCAACTATCTCACGGGTGAGGTCAAGCGGGAATCCGAAGGTATCGTAAAGCTTGAATACCTCCTCGCCCGAAATGGTGTCCGCGTGCTCGGCGATAGCGCCTCTGATAAGGTCGGAAAGAATGGAAAGACCCGCGTCAACGGTAGCCTCGAATCTCTCCTCCTCAATGGAAATGACCTTAAGAATGTAGTCTTTCTTTTCAACAAGCTCGGGGTAAGCGCTCTCGTTTTCGCCAATAACCACCTCGCAAAGCTCGCAGAGGAATGCGCGGTTGATGCCGAGAAGCTTTCCAAAGCGGCAAGCGCGGCGAAGAATTCTGCGCAGAACGTATCCGCGGCCCTCGTTGGAGGGGATAACGCCGTCGCTTATCATAAACGTTGCGCTTCTTATGTGGTCGGTAACGACGCGAATAGAAATATCGTCCTTAGCGTCCTTACCGTATTCCTTGCCCGCGATAGCGCAAACTGTGTTGAGTATCTTTCTTACGGTATCGACCTCAAAGAGATTGTCAACGTCCTGCATAACGCAAGCGAGACGCTCAAGACCCATACCCGTATCTATATTTTTCTGAGAAAGCTCCGTGTAGTTGCCGTTTCCGTCGTTGTTGAACTGAGAGAAAACGTTGTTCCAGATCTCCATAAATCTGTCGCAGTCGCAACCCGGCTTACAGTCGGGCGAGCCACAGCCGTACTTTTCACCGCGGTCAAAGTATATTTCCGAGCAAGGACCGCAAGGACCTGAGCCGTGCTCCCAGAAGTTGTCCGCCTTGCCGAGTCTTACGATGTGCTCCTCGGGTACGCCAACCTTGTCTCTCCAGATAGCGTAAGCCTCCTCGTCGTTCTCGTAGATGGAGGGCCAGAGTCTGTCCTCGGGAATTTCAAGAGTAACGGTCAAAAACTCCCAAGCCCACGGAATAGCCTCTTCCTTAAAGTAGTCTCCGAAGGAGAAGTTGCCGAGCATTTCAAAGTAAGTGCCGTGACGCGCCGTGTGACCAACTCTGTCAAGGTCGGGTGTACGGATACACTTCTGACATGTAGTAACTCTGTTTCTTGGGGGGATTTCCTCACCCGTGAAGTATTTCTTCATGGGCGCCATTCCCGAGTTGATAAGCAGAAGGGATTTGTCGTTTATCGGAACGAGAGGGAAGGAGGGGAGACGAAGATGTCCCTTAGATTCAAAGAATGAAAGATACTTCTCTCTGAGTTCGTTCAATGAGGTCCATTGCATAAGTTTTGCCTTGCCTTTCTTGTGTTTATTATTTATCATCTTAATATTATATCACTTATTGCCGCTTCTGTCAATGCTTTGCGGAAACTTTATTCGGGAATATAGATTGATTTCTCAGGGAGACGCGAGGGGATGCAGGGACGCGATTTCCGCTTTTTTGAAAAAAAGCTTGGCAAAAAACTTCCTTGCCGGGTTGTAGCCCGATTAGATATATATAATTCCAAGAATAGCTTGGTCGGGCTACAACTCGGCAAGAAAGCTTTTGCGGAGCTTTTCTCGAAAAGCGACAACGCGTCCCCCGCGTCCCCGCGTTCCCTCGCATCTCCCTGAGAAATCACATATTAATACGAAAAGCGGTTGACATATCCGAGAAAAAATGGTATAATATAATTTAAAGATTTAAGCTTTTTATTCTACAATGAAAGGTTGCGAGCTATGAATTCCGAAATTACTGTAAAAAACGCTCGGAAACGCGGACTGTTTTCAAAGCAGGTTGCTTTTTCCGCGCAGCAAAACAGAATTCTGAATATATTTTTCTACACTGTCCTTGCGGGAACCTTCGTTGCTATGCTTGGAATAATTCTTTATTACGTTTACGCATACGCCGCGCTGTCCTCGGGAAATCACGCATTTGATTGGCTGTTAGGTATTTTTTCCGATTTCGTATATATAATGAACGTTTCTCTTGAGGAAAGTCCTTATCTTATTGAGGACTCCTCGTACCCACCTATTGCTATCATTGTGCTTTACCCGTTCGCTCTTATTTGTAAGGGTGTTTTCGCGCAATACGCAAACCAAGTGCTCACAGTTGACCAGCTTACCTCAAAGGTAATATTGCACGCTGAGTTCTGGATCGCCATGATAATATTTTTCGTCGTGTGCTCCGCACTCATTATTCTTATCGTAACGCGAAAGTACAGATTGCCGCCCGTACAAGCTGTAAAGATAGGGATAATAATTCTCACCTCCGCACCATTCGTTTACGCGGTAATGAGAGGAAATACCATTTATTTTGCAATGATATTCCTTCTTCTGTTTCTTCTCCTTTACAAAAGTGATAACGCAATTCTTCGTGAGCTTGGATATATTTCTCTCGTGCTTGCGGGTCTTATAAAGATTTACCCCCTGTTCTTCGGCGTATTTCTTCTTTGCAAAAAGAAAATATGGGCGTCGGCAAGAGTTGCCATTTATACGTTTGCCTTTTTCGGACTTTCGTTCTTATTGCTCGACAGAGGAATGAGCGACCTTTTGCCTTTTATAACCAATCTCGGAGAGTTTGCCTCAAACGACCTGCGTCTTATTGCGGGAAACAATCTTTCCATAAGCTCGATACTGTATAAGCTTTGTGCGCTCCTCTCGATAAAGAGCGCGTTCGGGGCGATAAATATTATAGCGCTTGTTGCGGTATTCGCCGTATCAACTCTTTGCGCCGTATATACTAAATCCGACTTTTCAAGATACGTAATTGCGGCGGCGATAGTTATTCTTATTCCTTCCATATCGTATTTTTACGTTTTGATCTTCACGCTTCTGCCATTTATGCAGTTTATAAAGAATTACGACGATATGTCGGAAATAAGAAAAAAGCTGTATACGGTATTATTCATTGTAATATTCTTCACTCCCGCTATTCTGCCAAAGTATTTCATACTGCAATCCTTGGCGGTTATAGTAATGCTCGTGTTTGAGTGTAAAGAGGTGTTCAAGAACGAGCTGCTGAAGCCTAAAGAAGCCAAAGTAGCTGCGTCCGCTTGAATTATTTATAATAGACACGGCGTCAAAAAAGAGAACACAGGACTAATGAGTACGGGAATTACGCCGAGGGCGAATATTTTTGCTCGCACCGACCGTGAGCCGGCTCCCGTCGTGCAAGCTCGCAAAATGCGAACCCATGCGTTTGCAGGCAAACGCATGGGTTCGATTGACGATACGGCGTCAAAAAAAGAGAACACAGGACTAATGAGTGCGGGAATTTCGCCGAGGGCGAATATTTTTGCTCGCGCCGACCGTGAGCCAGCTCCCGTCGGGCAAGCTCGCAAAATGCGAACCCATGCGTTTGCAGGCAAACGCTGTGTCCGATTAACGACACGGCGTCAAAAAAGAGAACACAGGACTAAAAGTCCTGTGTTCTCTTTCTTGGTGACCCGTACGGGAATCGAACCCATGTTTCCAGCGTGAGAGGCTAGCGTCTTAGCCGCTTGACCAACGGGCCGTATTATCGACAGCTTTAGTATTATATCATACTTTTTGAAAAAATGCAATACCTTTTTGAAAAAAAGTTTGAAAAAATCAAATTTTTTTTGAAAAATATATTTTGCGTGGCTTTTTTATCTTCAAAAAGCCACGCAAAGATTATAAATCAGTAAATTGTCCATAGCGTATTCGTATAAAACGAGGATTTTTGTCTATGGTCTTTATTATCGTCGTGTTCTCGTAGCATTGAATACTCAACTCACGGCAAAACTTTTGTTTTAAATTATAAAGATCGTACTTTTCGAGTGAGGATACTTCTTCATCAAAAAAATAATAGTACTTATTCTTTTGCTCATCTATTAGAATCACGCCGAAATAATATGAGGAGTATTTTCCAAGAGGACGCGTCATAAACTGTATCTTTGGGTGGGAAAGCTTTATTTCATAAACTTTGTTTATGGTTTGATTTTCCCATATGCTTGAAAGTTGATACAAGATAAGATTATATTTCTTTGCGCCGTATAAGTAAATGAGGAGAGGAATTAGCCAGATGGAAGAAGCAACGAAAGCACGCCAGCCCGCGACAATACTGAAGAGAACAAAGATAATCCAAATAACAAAGAACACAATTGAAAAGACTATGCAGGTTCGACGTAGCTTTAACAGAGGCTTTTTATATTCCTGAATTTTATTGTAATACATATTTTATGTCCCTTTATGCTGATTGAAAAAATCAATATTCCACTCTCTGAATATCCGCGCCGAGAGACTTGAGCTTTTCGACGAGGTCCTGATATCCTCTGTCAATATATTCTATTCCCGTAACCGACGTTTCTCCCTCGGCGGCGAGTCCCGCAATAACGAGGCACGCGCCTGCTCGGAGGTCGCTTGATTTGACCGAAGTGCCGTGAAGCGTGCTTACTCCGTTTATGATTGCCGTATCGTCAAGGATAACTATATTAGCGCCCATTTTTTCGAGCTCCTCGGCGTATTTGAAGCGCCCGTTCCACACGCGCTCCTTTATCTTGCTGACTCCTTGCGACAGACACAGCATGGCGCTGAACTGAGGGTGCATATCAGTAGGAAAGCCTGGGTAGGGGTTGGTCTGTATTTCAGTACCTCTGTAGCTTCTGTCGGAAATAACTCTTATGTAATCGTCGCCGACGTCGAGCTTAACTCCTATTTCCTGAAGCTTGACTGTGACCGACTCCATGTGCTTGGGGATAATATTTCTTACGGTTACGTCACCGCCCGTCGCAGCTACCGCCGCCATGTACGTTCCCGCCTCTATCATATCGGGGGCGAGGCTATAGCTACAGCCGTGAAGCGATTTTACTCCGCGTATTCTTATCATGCTCGTTCCCGCACCCGAAATATCTGCTCCGCAGGCATTAAGAAAGCTTGCGGTATCGACTATGTGCGGCTCTCTTGCGGCGTTTTCAATAACCGTTGTACCTTCCGCAAAAATTGCCGCGAGCATAACGTTTATCGTTGAGCCGACGGAGGCAATATCAAAATAAATAAACGTGCCCTTAAGTCCGTCGGGGGCGGTAGCGTTTATATTACCGTTCGCTCCGTACTCTATCTTAGCGCCAAGAAGCTCAAAGCCCTTGATGTGCTGATTTATGGGACGCGTGCCAAAATCGCATCCGCCTGGGTATCCGACCTGAGCCTTACCAAAGCGACCGAGCATCGCGCCTATAAGATAAGACGAGCCGCGCATTTTGCTGACGTACTCAAGAGGTGGGCTTTTTTTCTTTATATTTGTGGTATCTATCATTACCGTGTCAGTGTTCACAAATCTGACCTTAGCGCCCATTGCGCGAAGCGTATCAAGAGCGAGAGAAATGTCACTAACATCGGGAACGTTACCGATAGTACATATGTCACCTGCGGCAATCGTGCCGAAAATGACGGGAAGAGCGGAGTTTTTCATTCCGCTTATATTAACGTCACCGCAAAGGGCGTTGCCCCCACGGATTATCAGCTTTTCCATAGTTCCTCCCGTTTTTAGCGTTATACATATATATATTCAAGAAATATCAGAAGCTTGACATAAATCAAAAAATAATTCTATGCTTTTGAAGCAGTATTGTGTTGTTAAATTATGATTTATCGGGGATATGGGGACGCGGGGGACGCGTTGTCGCTTTTCGAGAAAAGCTCCGCAAAAGCTTTCTTGCTGGGTTGTAGCCCGACTAAGCTATTCTTGGAATTATATATGTTTAAGCGGGCTACAACCCAGCAAGGAAGTTTTTTGCCAAGCTTTTTTTCAAAAAAGCGGAAATCGCGTCCCCCCCGCGTCCCCATATCCCCGATAAATCATAATTTGAAAATACTTTAAATATCACCCGTTTTAAAATAAGCTACCGCAAGGTCGACTACCATTCCGTAGCTCTTCGTGCCTTCAGTGCCGTGTATTTTAAGGAATGTATCGTTGACCGTCTCGGAAATATCGGAGGCGGTGGACTCTCTGTATTTGTCGTAAAAATTAGAGTATGCGGCAAGCTCGTTCTTAACCGACATGGGAAGCTTTGCGTAGACTTGCATATACAGCTGATAATCGGCACTTGAGAGTGCGGACATTACGTATTCAAGCATATTTAAATACGCGCTATAGCGTATATAGCCGTCCTCAGATGCCTTACAAACGAGGAACGCCATGAAATTTGCCTCGTTCTCTCGCGCTATTCCTCTTTGGTGAGATAGCTCGTGAGCGGCGGTAAAGGGAACGGTGTAGTCGGGGAAGGCGACGTTTATATTAGCCTCACCCGTAAAAAACGTATATACTCCCGTAATATGTGTGTATGACATGGCGTCACTGAGCATTACGGGCTTCAGACGGCTGTCAAGACGCTGTACGAATTTATGCTCATCGCAGACGGTATCGTATGCGTCTAAGAGCCTTGCATTCATTTCCGTGTAATTATAGGGCATTACGGAAAATCCGTCCGCATCAAAGTCTACGCTTTCGGACTCTGCGTCTACGTATTCAGCGAGTATAAGCGCCGTAGCGTAAAGCTCCTCGGCACTTACGTCGCATCTTTCAAGACCGAGCTTTTTGTCGAGCGTCGAGCCGCGGTAGGCAGGCGCAAAGCCCAAGGTAAAGCTTGAGAATACTACGCCAAGAATTGAGCATACGCACAGTATTCCGCTTATGAGCTCTTTAGTGGAGTCTCCAAACCTTTTTACGATGGCGCGTGTTAAAAGTATTATCCATATGGGTAAAAGTATAAGCATAAACTCCGCAAGCGAGAACGGTAGCCAACTCGTAAGATGCGCAGTTATTGCTCTGAAAATCGAGCTTACGTATCTGTTGAAAAAATCGGAAAAACGCTCGCTGAGCAGGAACGCAACGGACAGCGGCAGGCAAGCCACACAAACGGCATAAATTATTTTAACCGCCCGAGGCAGACGTATTTTTTCCTTTTGCGCCTTTACCGTGTCGTCAGGCTTATCGTTATCAAAGCGTTTGCGCTTGGGCAACTTTATTTTCATTGGTAATTTCCTCTGATATAGGCAAAATGTATTTTATCAGCTCACCGTCAAGCATAGCAAGGCGCTCTCCGAATACGGCTTTGGCAAGCGACATCATATCTTCGTGAATAGGGGCGCTTACGGTAAGCTCTCCGCTGCCGTCAGGCAAGGGGAGAGTCAAAAGAAAGGAATGAAGCGCATGACGTCCGATAAGCTCGCTTGGAGCGCCGTAAAGGTCATCTCCCTCTATGGGACAGCCAAGAGAAGCAAAATGTACTCTGAGCTGATGAGTGCGACCTGTGACGGGAGACGCACAGACCATGGTATGCGTATCGCTCTTGCAGATAACGCTGTATTCCGTTATCGCTCTGTCACCGCCTTCACCCTCGCCGCAGACCTCGCGGACTATAACGCTCTCGGCAGTTCTTCGCATATAAGTATCGATAGTTTTTGTTATGCCAATTTCGGTGGGCAAAACGCCCTTGAGAATGGCAACGTATTTCTTTTTTATTTTTCCGTCCTTCATGGCTTCGGACAAAAACGCGGCACTCAGACGACTGCGCGCTATAAGCAGCAAACCGCTTGTGTTTCTGTCAAGTCTGTTTACGGGGCGGAAAACGAACGGCAGACCTTGCTCCGAATATCTGAAAGCAAGAGCGTTAGCCACAGTGTCGCCGTAATGACCGAAGGATTGATGCGTCGGCATATCGGCGGGCTTATCGGGAATTACCAAATCGTCGTTTTCGTAGGCAATTCCGAGACAGAGATTGCAGGGCGTAAGCTTTTCGGGTGTCTGTTCGTCCTCAACGGCAAGCGAAAGTATATCGCCCGCTCGGACTATACCTCGAACGGTAACGTGAGCACCGTTGAGCATAATGCCGTTTTCCTTGAATTTTAAGTGCTTAAGTGTCGCGCGTGAAATGCCAAGCTCACGGCGCATTATCTGTAAAACGGTCAGACCGTCGGAGTTTATTGGTATTCTGTAATCCATTATAACCTCCACATCGCCGTATCTGTATTATATATACATATATTATATCACTAAAGCTCATATATTACAAGATTTTAACATGAAAATATTTTGTTAAGTTTCGTTGATGAAGTGGTTGCCTCACAGCTGACGTTTTTTATATAAAGTTTGTGCGAACATGGTGCGTTGAATTAAGAGATTGTCGCGGTCGCGTGGAAGGACGCTCTCTCACAATGACAGGGTGAGTGCGTATGTCAATAACCATCACGATGGTCGCCCCTACCGTTTTGAGAGGTATCCGAACCGCACCTTTAAATAAAAAAGAAACCCGTCAAACGCGCAGCAGCGTTTGACGCGGTTTCCACCTTAGAAAGTACCATGCCCTTAATTACGCACAGCACTAAATTCTAACAACCTTATTATTTATTTTTTCGAGTTCTTTGGGGCTTGGGGTCTATCTCCGAAAGAAAGACCCCGAAATCCGCGTCCTCCGCGTCCTCCGAGTTCTCCGCATCCCCCGCGTCTCCAAAATTATATTTCGATAAGCTTCTTAGGGCTTTTTGTGAAATTAATTACACTGCCGTCGTGTCCTATGGCAATCATGTCTTCAATGCGACAGCCGTATTTTCCCTCAATATAAATTCCCGGCTCAACGGTTACTACGTTTCCTCTTCTTAAAACGCTATCTTCCTTGGCTTTAGGCGAAAGAGAAGGGGACTCGTGAATATATCTGCCCACGCCGTGACCGAGCGAGTGCCCAAAGCATTTTCCGAAGCCTGCATCAGTTATAATATCCCGCGCTATTTTATCAGCCTCTCGACAAGGCATAGCTTCGCATATGCGTTCAAGTACCGCTTCTTGCGCCGATAAAACGGTGTTGTATATCTTTTTCATATCTTCGTCAGCCTTGCCGATAACCACCGTTCGCGTCATATCGGAGCAATAGCCCTTGTATTTAGCTCCGAAATCCATAGTAAGAAATCCGCGCTCAAGAGACCTGTTTGTGGGTACTCCGTGTGGAAGCGACGACGACCTGCCCGAAACGGCTATCGTGTCAAAGGCGACCGACTCCGCGCCCATTCCGCGCATGAAAAATTCAAGCTCCAAGGCTATTTCAAGCTCGGTTCTTTCGGGAGTTATAAAGTCCAAAATATGCTCAAACGCCGCATCGGTTATTTTCTGCGCCTCGTTTATAAGCTCTAACTCCTGAGGAAGCTTTACGGTTCGTTGGTTCGTGAGCATGTCGGATGCACCCGTGACGAGCTGTATGCTCTCGAATTTTTCCTTGAATTTTGCAAAATCAGCGCACGAAAGACTTGCGTCCTCTATGGCAACGGTGGAAACTTGGTTTAAATTCATGAGGAATTTCAGCTCAGTCAGCATATCGCTGTCGGGGCGTATTACCTCAAATTCCGTAACTGCGGCGCGCGCCGCCTCAATATATCGGAAATCCGCAAGCAAATATGCTTTGTCGGGTAGTATCAAAAGATATCCGTCAGAGTAATTGAATCCGCATAAATATCTGATGTTAAGCTCCGAGGAAATTATTGCCGCATCGGCGTCTGTCGTGCCGAGCGCGGTTTGAAAGCGTGAAAGCTGTGTCATATATTACCTCCTGCCGCAAGCCACGTGCTTTTCATAATAAGAGCATCATCGGACATAGTTCCGTCGGACTCGCATATTATTCTCGGCGCAACACCCTCCTTGACTATAGCCTCAGCGAGCGGCTCAAAATCAGGGCCGTAAACGGTGTCCGCAAAGGTCAGATGCTTTTTCTCACCCTTAGCGGTGAACTCTATTTTGGAAAAATGGCAATGCAAATTATAAGCGTATTCGTCGCCAAGGGACGTTGCTATGGTGTCAAATACTCGGCGGTAGCTGTCGCAGTCGGGAAAATGATTTCCTATATGTCTTGCGTTAAGATGTCCGAAATCCACAACGGGATAGTATTTGGGAGATATTTTGCAAAGCTCTATGACCTCGTCAAGCGTGCCGAGCTGATTTATCTTTCCCATGGTTTCAAGCCCCATGCGGATAGGGGTGTCGCCATTGACCTCAAGATTGCGCTCAAGAGTATCGGCGGCAAGACGCATAGCCTCTTCTCTCGATATGGTAGCCGCGCTACCCGTGTGAATTACTATAGTATCAGCGCCAAGCAGAGCTGCCGCCTTCAAGGAGCGGCTGATATAGTCGATGCTCTTGTCGCGCTTTTCCTTTTCGACGCTTGAAAGGGAAATGAAATACGGCGCGTGAAGAGACATAAGAACGCCGTGTATCTTCGCTTGCTCGCCGATTTGAGCAAGTATTGCATCGCCTGCGTTTATTCCTCTTCCTGCCTCAAATTCATAGGCGTCAAGTCCGATGGAGCTTATCCACTCGGGAGCTTCAAGAGTGGACTTCTTTCCTGCCTTGCGGAATGCGTCGCTGTTTCCACCGGGTCCGAAGGTTGCGTGGTCTATTCTGTTCATTTCCATGTCCTTTCGGATAACGAATTTTTCTCGGGAGTAATACCGTGAGCCTTGCGGTATTTTCTTATGTACGGACGTTCAAGACGGCGCTTGAACTTGAAAAAAGCGTTTGACTTGTCCTTGATAGGTGGGACGATTATAGATATAAGTCCCAATCTGTGAGCTGCGAGAGTGTCGGTGAGAAGCTGGTCGCCAAGTCCCGCGGTGTGTTCGGGCGGAACTCCCATTTTTTTCATAGCCTTAATTAGAGTGGGGCTCTTTGGCTTGTGGCTGTCGGGATAGGCGTCAAGACCGAGATTTTTATTGAAAAGCTCAACACGTGGCGCGTGATTGTTAGATATAAGTGACGCCTTGATACCGTGCTTGGACAGGGCAGAAAACCAATTGATAATTCTTTCGTCGGGCTCTGCCTGCTCGTAGGGAGCAAGAGTGTTGTCGATGTCGATAAGAAGTGCTTTTATCCCAAGCGCTTCAAGAAACTCGGGCGTGACGTCGGAAAAACTGTCAAACATATAATCAGGCGTCAACAGTGCGGAAAGAGATTTTTTAGATTTCATAATACCACCGTAAAAATATCATTATAATTATTTTACCACATTTTCGCAATTTAAGCAAGAGATTTGGGAATGAATATATAAAATAAATTTATCGGGGAGATGCGGGGGCTGCGAGGGGACGCGGGGGACGCGATTTCCGCTTTTTTGAAAAAAAGCTTGGCAAAAAACTTCCTTGCTGGGTTGTAGCCCGATTAGATATATACAATTTCAAGAATAGCTTAGTCGGGCTACAACCCGGCAAGAAAGCTTTTGCGGAGCTTTTCTCGAAAAGCGACAACGCGTCCCTCGCGTCCCCCGCGTCCCCCGCATCTCTCCGGCAAATCATAATTTGGAAATTCGGTTTGAAAAAAGGCAGATTTGTCTTGGAGACAAATCTGCCTTTTTTCGTGGCGTGCCTTGAGGGATTCGAACCCCCGACCTACTGCTTAGAAGGCAGTTGCTCTATCCGACTGAGCTAAAGGCACAGACCTTACAAATGGCGCACCGTAATGCGCCATTGTTGGAGCGAGTGATGGGAATCGAACCCACGCGACCAGCTTGGAAGGCTGGGATTCTACCATTGAACTACACTCGCGTTTTTATTGATTTTTGGGGTAGCCTCAAGACTACCCTAATATAATACCACAAAAGTTTTTATTTGTCAATAGCAAATTTGAAATTTCTCAAAAAAATTTTAGCTTTTTTTCATACGGAAATATTTAAAAAAATATTTTAAAAAAACTCTTGACAAAAATTACGTTTTGTGGTATTATATATAGGTCGCATGAAACAAGTCGATTGTTCAAGCGTATGCGCCGTTAGCTCAGCTGGATAGAGTGTTTGGCTACGAACCAAAAGGTCGGGGGTTCGAATCCCTTACGGCGTGCCAAAAGCACATCTGCTTTCGCAGATGTGCTTTTTAGTTTAATTATATAATGAAACCAGCGCTTTGGGAACGTACATTTCCGATAAAACGTTTTCTTTGTGCAGGTAAGCCGTAAATTTTTCGGGTAGCTCTCGGTCCGTGCTGAGAGCTATTTTCGTTATTCCCGCGTTTTTGGCGAATACCGACATATATTTTGCTATCTCCTCGCAAGCTCCGTCGCCCTTTGATCCCGTAAAGCGATAGGTAAGCTTGGGATAGTCAAAACAAAAAAAATCAATAATGCGGTGGCAAGGCTTGCTAAGAAGCATAAGGGGAGTTTCAATGACCAAGCCCTTGGGGATAAAACCGTTGAATTCCCGTTCCTCTGCGTCAAGCTCTCGGAACGCAGTGTGAATAAGTGAAACGCACCGCCTTGCCTCGTCGGGAGAGCCGACACCCGAGCAGAGAAGTGAAAATCTTCCCCAGACGCTTGCTCTGTAAACGGCTCTCACGGCGGATATAAATTCGCCGTCGTTGCTCCCAAGGCTCAGCGTTGCAATAATTTTCGTTCCTGTATTTCTGTCAGCAATGTCGCATAAATGCTCGTATATATTTTCCTCGTCGTATCTGCCGCCGCGGGCGGCGCTTACGACTATTCCGCCGAATTCTCCCGAGGCGTCGGGTAACCTCGCATGACATCTGAGCAAAAGCGTTGGAGAGCAGGGAGCTTTCCTTGGTCGCGCACCGAAATAATTGTTTATAGTCTCAAGATCGGGCTCTATAAAAAGCTTTTGGGATTGTGGGTCGAGAATTACTATCCTATTGGTTCCGCGCGCTTCAAGCTCTTGTATATCACGGTTGATCTTTATGGCGGGAATACGGTAAAATTCAGCTATTTTTTTTACGTATCTCAGCGTGCTTGCATTTGCCTCCGAAGCAACTACTACTCCTACCGCGGCATATAAGAGCGCTTCTCCGAGAGCGCTTTTGCCGTCCCATAAAATTATTTTTGCGCAGTTGCCATGATCACTTGTCGCACTATCAACACGGCACAGCTTGCCCGTTACAGCTTCCGAAGTGCTTTGAATTGTCTTTCCCGAGTATTCTACCATAATAATAAAATAACCCCCACCGTGACTTTAATATAGTTTGTCACACAGTGAGGGTTAATATGCGAATAAAAAGCAATTCAAGTAGTTTCTTCCAGCATTGATTTTATACTTTTAATGTATTCCGTAGGAGACATAGCCTCGTATTTTCTGAAGACGCCCGAAAAGTGATGTACGGAACAAAATCCGCAGAGCGACGCAATGTCGGTACATGAATAGCGCCCGTCACGCAACAGCTCCTTGGAGCGCTCTATTCTCATGCGCGTCAGATGCTCCATAGCTCCGTGGCTGTAGGTTTTGTCGAATAGCTTTTTCAGGGTCGTCGGGCTGACGGAAAACTTTTTGGTGAGGTCTGAGAAGGTTATCTTGTTTCCGAGATTTTCATGCATATAATTGATTATGCCGTCCATGAGCCCGTTTTTTTCGTTTTGATGCGGTATTTCGGGAAAAGCATTGGTGTTTTGCTCTTGACGGATAATATGTATCAGAAGAAGCTCGGCGTAATTCTGGATTATTTGCTCCGAAGCGAAAAGCTCGGCTCTGTCTTTTCTGATAAGCCTTGCGACGTGAAGCTTTCCAAGGTCGTCCTCAAAGCTTATTTTTGCCTCGCGCAAAATTGAGAAGAGAGCGCTTGCTACGTAAGAGTCCGTTGAAATTACCTTGTCGGAAGCTTCATAAAGCTGCTCCGTGTCGGAATAAAAGCTGAGTATAATTGAGTTTGCGGAGCTGTCGCCGTGCGCTTTTACGTTGTGGAATTGGCATGGCGGGTGTATAAAAGCCTCTCCGCGCTTGAGAATGAGCTCTCTGTCCCCCGCAACAATTTTAAGCTCGCCCTTGTCGCAGAATATCATTTCCCAGAAATCGTGCGATTCTCCCGCGTATTGAAAGTCACGGGTGTATTCAAAATAATGTATGGATATTATACTGTTTACGAATAATTCCTGATGAAGCTTGGTTGCAATGTAATTCACGGTTAAAACACCTCCGTTAATACTTGATTTATTATACAATAATTTTCACAAAAAGTCAACTGTAAAGTTTTAAATATACCAATCATGTAAAAATAAAGTCGTTTTACCTAAAGACAAATGGGAATAATTGTGATAGAATATGAGTAAATAAAAATAAAAAAGGAGATTTTGCTATGCAGATAAAGGTTGTTGAAAATTACGAAGAGATGTCACGCGCAGCGGCTGATCTTTTTGCCGAGATAATAAGCGCTAATAATGATTGCGTTCTCGGACTTGCTACGGGAGACACGCCCATCGGACTTTACAATTGTATGATTGACGATTACAAGGCAGGAAAAATTGACTTTGCCAAGGTTAAATCGGTAAACCTTGACGAGTATTACCCCATAGCTCCCGATAACGACCAGAGCTACAGATATTTTATGAACAAGTATTTGTTTGACAGCGTAAACATTGATAAGAAAAATACTTACGTTCCCGACGGTCAGGCAAAGGACACCGACGCATTTTGCGCAGGTTATGAAAAGCTGATAAATTCACTTGGTGGAATAGATATTCAGGTGCTCGGAATCGGAAGAAACGGACACATCGGCTTTAACGAGCCCGGTGCTGAGCTTCATCCTTATACGCACCTTACGTCTCTGACTGATAGCACTATCGAAGCAAATTCTCGTTTCTTCGCAAGTGAGGCAGACGTTCCCAAGCATGCGCTTACCATGGGTATACGCAGTATTTTCAAGGCGCGCAAGATAGTAGTGCTCGCAAGCGGAGAGGGAAAGGCTGAGGCTGTTAAGGCAATGCTCAGCGGCAATATAAGCACAAGCTGTCCCGCCTCCTTGCTTTGCCTCCACTCCGATGTTATTCTTATCTGCGACAAGGCGGCATATTCGCTTGTTTGATAGACGCGATAGGGACGCGATGGACGCGATGGATGCGATGGACGCGATTTTGGGGTCTTTCTTTCGGAGAAAGACCCCATACCCCAAAGAACTCGAAACAAATAATATAATGGTTGTTGAAATATAGTGCTGTGCTTAATTTTAAGCACGGCATTTTTCTAATGTGGAAACCGCGTCAAACGCGGCTGCACGTTTGACGGGTTTCTTTTTTATTGAAAAAGAAAGCGCAAACAACGACAAAGGCTCTCTTGGTAGGAGAGCTGTCAGCGAAAGCTGACTGAGAGGTTTATTGATATACGCACCATGTTCGCACTTACTGTGTCATCCTGAGCGTATGTATAAAATTGGGAGCGCTAAAGCTAAATTCGACAATGTTTGCAAAGCAAACTTGGGACGGAGCGTAGCGGAGTGTAGGATCTTTGCCGCTTGCGGCAACAATCAACTCGGTTGGGAATATCTTGTGCTTTAAGAAATCTCCCAATATAAACAGTTAATGATTGCTCCTTACGTCGCAAAGATTCTTCGCATCGTATATTTGGTTCACCCACAAAGGTTCATCTGCTCAGAATGACACGTAGAGAGTGCGAACATAGTGCAAAAATATACTTACGTGCGTTTTAAAGTGACACTCGCGCAGAGAGCACGCCGACGAAGGTCGGCGTGCGTCCTTACACGAATCTAACTTTCAATAGTCCAAAACATACGGCGTCGCACTGTGTACACACAAAACTATCCGATAAATCATAATTTGAAAGTAAATACCGCAAAAGTATAAGGATATGTCTAAGCTGGTTTTTAATTGAGATGCTCGCTTAACTATGAAAAAAGAGCATCTGCCGATAACAGATGCTCTGAATTTTTATTTATTAACTTAAGCTGCAATCGTTTCGTAGGTGATACCCTGTGTTTTAGCGTATACGATACCGGTGGAATCCTTTGCAACAGTTTCTCCCTCAGCCTTTGCTGCTTCCTTAACTATCATTTTGAACGTATCAGCGTAAGCAACGAAAGCCTTGTCGCCGATTTCAACGGTTGCGGAATTGATAGTAGCCTCGGTAAGAGCGTAGCAGTACATGAACGCCGCGCGACCGATGGAAGTAACGCTTGCGGGAACGCTTATTTTCTCAAGAGAGTCACAGCTCCAGAATGCACCCTCGCCGATGGTCTCAAGCTTGTCGGGGAGAGTTATTGCGGAAAGCTTTGCGCAGTTCCAAAAAGCGTAATCGCCGATAGCGGTAACGTTCTTTGAAAGAGTAATGCTTGTCAGCTCGTCACAACCCCAGAAAGCACCGATACCGATAGTAGTAACGCTGTCGGGAAGAGTTACTGTTGTCAAGCCGTTACAGCCGTAGAATGCGAAATCGCCTATGTATTCAATGGAATCGGGAATGGTTATAGCGGTTATAGAGGTAGCAGCCTTAAAAGCGTCTGCACCAATACCTGTAACGGGTCTGCCTTCGATTTCAGAAGGAACTTCAACCGTGGTCGTTTCAGCGCCCGAGTATGTAAATCCGATGATCTCGTAGTCACCTCCTTCGTTTACGCCGTATTCAAAGTCCTCGTATGTAAGAGCGCCAACGCCAACGATGTCGTCTTCGGCATCGCCAAGCGAGGTTGTATCCTCTTTGCCGCAACTAATAACGCAGAGAGCAAGAAGAGCGGCAAGAATTATTGCAAGTATTTTTTTCATTTGGTAAAAACCTCCGTTACTTATATTCACATCATATTATAACTCAAAAATTTCAAATTGTCAATACGTAAAATGCTTGTTTAACAATTTTTTTATTAATTAACGGTAAATTTTTGGCATACAGGGCAATTATTGTACTTGACACGGAGAGACAATGGGGGTATAATATCATATATAGCTAAAATGATTAGAGCTCTTTTACGCAATAACAAGTGATTTTTAGATAAGATTCGATGTCAAATTGTGATTTATCGGGGAGTACGGGGGACGCGCGGGGACGCGGGGGACGCGTTGTCGCTTTTCGAGAAAAGCTCCGCAAAAGCTTTCTTGCTGGGCTGTAGCCCAATTAGATATATATATATAATTCCAAGAATAGCTTAATCGGGCTACAGCCCAGCAAGGAAGTTTTTTGCCAAGCTTTTTTTCAAAAAAGCGGAAATCGCGTCCCCCGCGTCCCCTCGCGCCTCCCGCACTCCCCGATAAATCACAATTTGAAATAAACTCAAGAAAGAGAGGAGGCGGAGCTATGGCTGATATGAATACAGACATAAAAAAGCTGTACGGCGTGGGAAAAGTCAGAGCGGAGAAATACGCAAAGATGGGCGTATATACCGTTGGCGATCTGCTTGACCATTATCCTCGCGGATATGAAAACCGAGGTGACGTTCGTCTGCTGTCCGATACCTCTCCCGAGGTTAAGTCCTCCGTGGTTCTTACGGTATCTACTCAACCAACGCTTGCGAGACTAAAAAACAGAATGACGCTCGTCAAATTCAAGGCGCACGATGAAAGCGGCTTTTGCGATATAGCGTATTTCAATCAGGATTACCTCAAAAACGTATTTCCCGTAGGCTCGGAATTCAGATTTTACGGCAAGGTACAGATGAACAGGAACGGCTACGCCATGACCTCGCCCGCATACGAGCCTTACGGAGATGGAAGCGAGCTTCCGCCGTTGTTACCCGTTTATCCTCTTACTGAGGGGCTTACGCAA
Organism: Clostridia bacterium; assembly: GCA_017461745.1. Lineage (GTDB taxonomy): Bacteria > Bacillota > Clostridia > Oscillospirales > CAG-272 > HGM12713. Next base: position 19,300 of record JAFTXE010000132.1, read on the forward strand.
AAACAGATAGCAAAGGATATGAAGGCGGCTATGTCCATAGCCGCGTACGCTGATGCAGAGGAGGACTATCTGCCCGAGGAAATAAGGCTGAGGCACTCTCTTTGCGTGCGCTCTTACGCATTGCGGCAGATACATATGCCCGAGAGTTTTGCGGCACTTGCAAAAGCAAAAAAACGCTTGATATTCGACGAGCTGTTGACCTTCGCTCTCGGAGTTTCGATGGCGAGCGGTAAGATACAGCGTCATGCCGCCGTCCCATGCCACGACACAGATATATCCGCTCTTGAGAGTATTTTGCCGTATTCCTTGACGGGAGCGCAAAGACGGGTGATAGACGACATAAAGCGTGATATGTCTTGGGATTGCGCTATGAACAGAATGATAGTAGGAGACGTTGGCTGCGGCAAGACGGTCTGCGCCGCCGCCGCTATATATATTGCCGTTAAAAACGGACTTCAGGCGGCATTGATGGCTCCGACTGAGATACTCGCAACTCAGCATTACGGCGACCTTTGCGAGCTGCTTGGTAAATTGGGCGTTCGCTGTGAGCTTCTTGTCGGCTCTATGAGCGCCGCTGAGAAAAAAAGAGTCCGTGCCGTCGCCGCGTCGGGTGAGGCAGACATTATCATAGGCACGCAGGCAATTATATCCGACGGAGTTTCGTTTGCGCGTTCGGGGCTTGTAGTAGCTGACGAACAGCATCGCTTTGGAGTAAATCAGCGCGCCGTGCTTGCCGAGAAAAATAACCTCTCTCATATGCTCGTCATGAGCGCGACTCCGATACCGCGTTCGTTGGCACTTGCTATATACGGAAATCTCGATGTGTCAAGAATAGATGAAATGCCCCCGGGGCGACAGAGAGTGGATACCTTCGCCGTTGACGAGAGCTACCGACAGCGCCTCAATGGATTTATTTCCAAGCAAATAGAAGAAGGCGGACAGGTGTATATAGTTTGCCCCGCGGTTGAGGAAAAGGAGGACGAGGAGGCGGATCTCCTCATGGACGATATAGATTTCCAAGGGCAAGTCAGAACAGCTCCGCCGCTGAAATCCGCCACGGGCTACGCCAAGGAGCTTTCCGATATATTTCCGCAATATAAAGTAGCTTTTCTTCACGGAAGAATGAAGGGGGCGGAAAAGGACGAAATAATGCGTAGCTTTGCCGCGGGAGATGTTGATATTCTCGTATCGACTACGGTCATTGAGGTAGGAGTGAACGTCCCGAGAGCAAGTCTTATGATAGTCGAGAATGCCGAGAGGTTTGGTCTGTCACAGCTACATCAGCTAAGAGGACGCGTCGGACGCGGAAAAAGAAAATCTTATTGCGTTCTTGTCTCGGAGTCCTTAAATATCGAAGGTAAGGCTAAGGAGCGATTGCTCACTATGAAAAAATGCTACGACGGCTTTGAAATAGCGGAGAAGGACCTCGTGATGCGCGGACCGGGAGATTTTCTCAAGGGGGCGGACGATAGCTCGGTAAGACAGAGCGGCGGAATAAAATTCCGCATAGCAGAGCTTTGCGACGACGCAGAGCTGTTGACGGTAGCCTTTGACGAAGCTAAAGCGCTTCTTGCGGAGTCTTCTGACCTTGCGGCGTATCCGCAGCTTGCCGACAGAATAAATAAAATGTTTACCCTCGAACAAGGAACGGTGAATTGAATATTTACGTAAAAAAGCTTCACACGCGTCGTTCTGCGACCCATGCGAAGCTTTTTTGATAAATAGAAGTGTTATTGCTTTTGGCGGTTAATGTGTAATTTCAATTTGTGCCTTTTTACTTTTTATCGCATAAAAAATTATGTAAATAACGGAGAAACCGATAACTCCGCAGAGTGCGCCGAGAGTATCGAGAAGCACGTCGGAGAACTGCGACACCCTACCACCCGAAAATTTTTGTATGAGCTCGTCAACGCAAGCCAAAATAAAACAAGCGGGCAGGGAAGATGCGCAAATCGCAAGCAGCTTAAACGGTGAGCTTGACAGCTTGGAGTAAATCAAGATAACGATATCAACGGCGAGAAGAAGCGCGAGAAGCGCAAATTCTGTGAAATGCGCCATGTCTCTGACCGTTGAATGAGAAATTTCCTCTTCAATACCGACCGCCGACGCTACCTTGTTGACGGCTTCGGTAACGGTCGAGCTTTTCTCGGTGGACTCCTCGGCGTTGTCAAGCGAATTTGAAAAAATAAACGCCGTCCAAAGAACCGTGGCTATAATTAAAATTATGAATGCAATCTTTTTTGCCATAGGGGAATAAAACCTTCCTGTGATTTTTAAAAAAAGTATTGAAAAACAAAGCGTTTTGTGATATACTTATACGGTATGATAATATTATACCACACATTTTAAAAAAAATCAATACGCCTGCATAGTTAAATGGATATAATAACCCCCTCCTAAGAATATGTTATAACGACCGCCTTTCGGGCAAAGGCGATTGACATTGAGTAAGTTTAAGACTAAAATTGAATAGATTTTAAAGATGTTTCCGTAGCTCAGCTGGATAGAGCGACCGCCTCCTAAGCGGTAGGTCGGGTGTTCGAATCACCTCGGGAACGCCAAAAACTCCGCCGGAAAACCCAGTAAAATCAAGGGTTTCCGGCGTTTTTTCATTTTTACGGAAAAAGTGAAAAATCGTAAAATTCACAGATTTTCATTAGCAAAATCTCCGTCAGCTAATGGAAATTAGGACGAATGTCGTCCGCCTTTCAGGTGAACGACTTGCTAATAAAAATTAGCAGGATTTTCGCTATTTTGCTAATGAAAATGCCCTCTCTGCTAATGGCAGAAAAATTCGAGCAAAATTCCTGCTAATGAATAAGGCGTTCGTTACCCTGTTAATTCGTTCATTTAGGGGTGGTCAAGCGACAATCGCACACTACTTCTATGCCATTTCTTATTATATAATTGCGGTAACAGGAGGTGGTTGTTTTGAAAGAACAAAAATATCATTTATACCTTTCCAAGGACGAATACAGCGAAGTGCTGCAATCACTTATCCGTTTGAAGAACAGCCTGATAGCACAAGGCAGATACACGGACGCAGCAGATGATATTCTTTGCAAGGTGCTTTCAGCCAAGAAAAGAAAGTTCAAAATCAAATATATCTGAACACGAATAAAGACCGCCTACACTTTTGTAAGCGGTCTTTGCTAATTTAGAGTAAGTTAGACAAACTGGAATTTATTAGGCAAACAGAATAAGTGCAACACCTGTGATAAGCAGAACTATACCAACAACAAACTCTATCATTCCCACTTTCTTTGCGTATTCTTCTTTCTTCCGACCGGCTTTGAAATCCGCCTCAAAACCGTTGATAAGATTGTATTTCTTTTTAAAGTAAATGAAGTATCCAAACAGAAGGAATGCCAATCCCAGAACTACAGCCAATACCTTTAGGAATATCATATAAACACCTCCACAAAAAATTCAAATTTGTCTTTCTCTTAATTTCCTATTATACACCAAAATTATGAATATTTCTACCCGCCGTCTATTGACCTCAATTAAGAGGAAAGTAGGTGGCTTTTTTTGTTAGCAAAAAAATTTTCAAGAAATTTTGAAAAAACACCCCCCAAAAACGCTCTCCCATTTCAAACAAGTGAAGGGGTTAATTCCGAGCCACGAAAAGGTCAGCCCTTTCACTTGTATTTTGACAACTGAATAAACCATTCACTAAGACTTTAATTCTGATGATTTTAGCCACCTTATCGGGTACGCCGTGACTTCTGCATTGCAGAACAGCGAGAACTCCCGGTATAGGTAACAGGTTGCCCCTGTTACGGCGATGACAGTCAGAAGGATAATGATACTTCTCTACGGAGCTGGCGGAGTACCCGGCAGAGGTGAAATTCCTATGATACAGATTAGCAGTCTGTTCCTTAGTGACTTCCCGTGAGCTTTTTGCTCGGCAAGGGGTGTTGAGAACAAATATTGCCCGACCGGCTAGGAAATGAGCCGGTCAAGTACATAGCCATACTGCGATGGCTATGAATTTCACGAAAGGAGGACGCACAAAGTGTCGAACTGCAAAACGATTGCGATATGCAATCAAAAAGGCGGAGTTGGAAAGACGACCACTACGGTAAACCTCGGCGTCGGTCTTGCAATGCAGGGAAAGAAAGTGCTGCTCATAGACGCAGACCCACAGGGCGACTTAACCACTTGTCTCGGTTGGCAGGATACAGACAACTTGGGTATCACGCTTGCAACGAAACTCACAGATGTCATAAATGAAACGATGAATGACCCTACGGTCGGTATTCTGCACCACGACGAAGGTGTTGACCTTATTCCGGCAAACCTTGAGCTTTCAGCAATGGAGTTTAACCTTGTCAACGCAATGAGCAGAGAGACGGCATTGAGAAACTATCTCAGCGAAGTGAAGGAGAAATACGACTATATCTTAATAGATTGTATGCCTTCCCTCGGAATGGTAACAATCAATGCTCTATCTGCGGCAGACAGCGTAATAATTCCTGTTCAGGCTCAGTATTTACCGGCAAAAGGTATGACGCAGCTTGTTCAGACCATTTCACGAGTTAAGAAGCGTATCAATCCGGGCTTAAAGATTGACGGTATGCTTCTCACTTTGGTGGATAGCCGTACCAACCTCGCCAAAAGCACGGTAGAAGCTCTGAGAGAGAACTTCGGTAGTCAAATCAAGATGTATCGAACATATATCCCGATTGCCGTAAAAGCCGCAGAGACTTCTTCCAAAGGCAAGAGCATTTTTGCCTACGAACCGGGCAGCACGGTGTCAAAAGCGTACACCGAATTTACAAAGGAGGTGTTAGCCGATGGCAGGAAGAAAGAGCGACTTCACTCTCACGAAGCTCGATGACTTATTCTCGACGCAGGAACAGAGAGATGAAGAAAAACTTTCAAAAATCCGAGATATTCCCTTGACTGAGATTGACGATTTCCCCGACCACCCTTTTAAGGTGCGTGATGACGAGGATATGGCACAGCTCATTGAGAGTATTAAGGAACGAGGGGTAATCACTCCGGCGACGGTAAGGCAGAAAGAGGACGGCAGATACGAACTCATATCGGGACACAGACGAAAGCGAGCCTGTGAGCTTGCCGGGTTTGATACTCTCCGCTGTGAGGTCGTTGAACTGAACCGAGACGAAGCCACGATTTTAATGGTTGAGAGCAACTACCAAAGGTCGCAGATACTTCCCTCGGAAAAAGCCTATGCCTACAAAATGCGTTTGGAAGCATTGAGCAGACAAGGCAAAAGAACAGACCTAACTTCCGACCCAGTGGGTTGGAAGTCAAGCGGAAAAGAAACAGCACAACTAATTGGAGAGCAGTCGGGTGACAGTCAAACCCAAGTTCGCAGATATATTCGCCTTACAAACCTTGTTCCCGAACTTTTGGAATATGTTGATGAGGGGCGAATTAAAATGCGACCGGCGGTTGAATTGTCTTTTCTCGATGAGGACAGTCAGCGTGATGTGGTTGATGAAATCGACCTGAACGACGCAACCCCGTCCCACGACCAAACAATCCGTATGCGAAAGTTCTTTGAGGAGGGCAAGCTCACAACCGAAGCAATCCAAGCGATTATGTCGGAGGAAAAACCAAACCAAAGGGAGAAAATTGTTTTAAGGGGCGACAGGGTTCGACAGCTTATCCCGAAGAACATTCCCATAAGCCAAACGGAGGATTTTGTGTGCAAGGCATTGGAGCATTACAACAAGTTTCTGCGAAGCAGAGCCGACCGTGACAGCCGATAGCCTTCCCCCTTTCTCACACTCTAACCCCTATATATACCGGCTATTAACCTGCTGAAAAATATACTCTATCTCCCTTGAGTATATCTATCTCTAATAACATATAGCTGTCTATAAAAGGGTTCGCACATTTGGAGCAAAAGCAAAATGTCTGCTACGATAAAAAGTTCAGCCAATCGCACCTTTGATGTTTTGACCGGTTTTGATTACGATTAAGGCAGAAAGGAGCGATGGATATGAAAAACAGGCTGATACCTTGTGTTCTTGCCTGCCTGATGATTTTCCTCGTAGGTTGTAACGGTAACACAGCCAAAGAAGCTGCACAGGAGATTACGAAAACAGAGACTTCTTTTCCGGCTGGTAATACCGAAACAGATTCTCAGGAAGAAACGGCAGAAGAACCGGAAAGCACGACAGTTCAGGAAGAAACACCGATTACGGCAGAAGAAAGCCAATCAACCGCTGAAAGGCAGACGGTTGCGACTGTTCAGACAAAACCGGCGGAAGAAAAAACGGCTGATACTCCTGCAACCGAAAAGCCAAAGGCAGAGCCACCGAAGCAGACAACCACGCAGGCTGAACCCGAAAAACAAACGGAACAGCCAAAAGAACAGACAACTGCCGAACAAAAGCCGGTTGAAAAACCGACTGAAAAGCCGGCAGAACCGAAACCGACAGAGCCGCACAAGCAGACATTCGATGTCAGCCCTTATGTTAGTTACGCAAAAGAGTATGCGGTAAGCATAGGGCTTTCTCTTGACATCACGGCGACAGAATGTTGGGACAACCCCATATCCGCAAATCCTAACCGAAGCGGTATCAAGTCTGATATTGAAAGCAGACTGAACCGATACAAGAACAGCGAGGGTTTTACCGCTGTGTGGATATGGACAGAAAAGCTATCCGATACGGATTACAACATCTATATCGGCTACTGCTAAAACAAAATAATTTTAAGCGGACGCACTGAGTAAAATCGGTGCGTTTTTGCATTTCAAGGAGGAAAACGCAATGGTTAAAACAAAATTCAAGAAAGCCGTCTCGCTTATGTTGGCGGCGGTTATGAGCCTTACTGCTTTTACGGGCATTGGGGCAACGACAGCCTTTGCAGCCGTAGGAGAAAAAGCCGATGTGTACCTCGTCGATTATCCCCGAAGCGGAGATACCAATAACAACGGCGAATGGGGACACGGCAATCTCAACTATATGAACGGTTGGAAAGGCTTGTCCACGAAATATACGGGACTTCGTGCAATGGGTTCGTATTCGGGCAATATTGCCTACTGTATTGAACCGGGTACAGGTCAGCGGACTGGAGATACTCTCACCGAAAAGGACGAGAACTTCTTTAATAACATCAGCCCGAACGGAACGATTTCCGGCGATGACATTCGCCTGCTTATCGGTCGTATCTTGCAGTACGGCTACCGTGGAGGTATTTCGACAAGCTGGAAGTCGCAGAATGAAAGCGACGC
>JAFTXE010000133.1 GCA_017461745.1 Clostridia bacterium
AAATAAATTACATCAAGTCGGTAGGGGCGACCATCGGTCGTCCGCGTGTGTTTGGCAAAAATATACGGCAAAATTCAATAAAAATTATATTCTTTTTAGCGGACGACCGATGGTCGCCCCTACGGTTTTGAGAGGTATTCAAGCCGCATCTTTCAATAAAAAAAGAAACCCGTCAAACGCGCAGCAGCGTTTGACGCGGTTTCCACCTAAGAAAATACCGTACTCTAAATTAAGCACAGTACTGTATTCCAACAGCCTTAATATTTATTTCTCACAAGTTCTTTGAAGGTGTCGGAAACTTTCTTTCAAGAAAGTTTCTGACGAAAAACACTAACGCTCCCCACAAACTAACCTCTCAAAACTTAGCCACGGTCAGCTTGATTATAAGCGACATGTTGTCCGATTGACCTTTAGAGCCGAGTGCCGCTTTGTTACGGCGAAGCTCGCCGCACTTGGTACAGCGGTGGGTTATGATAAAGCCCTTTTTGGCGTCGGGCTCGGCGAATATAGGCTCAAGCTCACCGCGGCAGGTATTGGCTCTGTCGCCCGGATTTACGTCTACGTGGAGCGACCAGAGGCAGTGCGGACAATGATTTCTTGAGGTATATCCAAGAGGCTCGACCTGCTTTCCGCAATGGACGCATACAAAGGAGGCGTCGTTCTTGGTAAATCTTTTTTGTTCCATTCCGTTTTCCTTTGAATTTTATTTTTCACACAGACGTCCGAGCATTCCCTCAAATGCCACGCCCTCTCTTTCGGGAGTCGGAAAGCGCGAGGAATATTCCATAACGTCTCTCGTATAATCAGCGGCGAATTTAATAGAGCGTTCAAAGCCGTCTCCACGGAGCAGAGAACCGAGAAGCACGCAGGCAAAAAGGTCGCCCGTCCCGGGATAATTCTTGTGTATCCTATCAACGTCATAACCGAAAAGTCTGCCCGTGACGTTGTCTATTCCGCAGACTCTGAGCGTATCCTCACCCTTGTGTATTCCCGTTATGACGGTCTTTTGAGCGCCCGTGTCGGCAAGCTTTTTTGCAAGCAAGCCGATATAAGAGTCAAGCTCGTTCTCGCTCATGCTCGCGGTGTTTTTATATTCCACACCCGTCAGAAAGCAAGCCTCGGTGAGATTGGGGGTAATAATGTGAGCGTTATGGCAAAGCTCCGACATACCGTTCATAAGCTCCTTCGTGTAAGTCGAATAAAGCTCGCCGCCGTCACCCATGACGGGGTCTATGAATACCAAGGTATCCTTTTGGGCAAATTTCTCAACGAACCTTTTAACAAGCGCTATTTGTTCGGCGCTACCGAGAAATCCCGTATATATAGCGTCAAAACGCAAATCAAGTCTATCAAAATGGTCGGCAGTTTCCACCATTGCGTCCGTGAGGTCACGGAAATACATATCGGTAAATCCGCCCGTATGTGAGGAAAGGAGACAGGTCGGCAAAGGTACTACTTGCGTTCCCATAGCAGACAGCGCGGGACATATGACCGTCAGAGCGCATCTGCCGAAGCAGGAAAGGTCGTGTATTGCCGCAACCTTTTTGAGCGGAGAGACGCCGTCAATAGACGCGGGTATATTATTTTTATTCACAAAATCACTTCCGTTCAGTAAAATCGGCTCAGTTATCCTCAAAGGCTTGAATAGCCTTTACGTCGTGCTTTTCAAGCTTGACGGGGATATTGGCAGATTTGAAATCGTAAATACAAAGCGTGCCGTAGGGCTCTGCCTCGTAATCTATAGCTTCGTTATAATAGAAATCGGCATAAATAGCAAGCAAAAGCTCGGAGTCAAGAAGCTCTGAAATGTTTATCTCGGCGTCGTCAAGCTCGAATACTATTCGTCTGAAATTATAAAGATTTTTTTGCGCCGTCAGCGTTACCTCCCCGTGACAGCGGATAAAATTGACGCTTCCCTCGTCATTTCCGAGGTTGTCCTCCTTATCGTCGGGCGTCAGGTCGATGGCAAACAGCAGAGTTACGTCGTAGACCTCCTCGTCGCGCGACGGCGGCTCGGAAAGCCCGTAATCCTCGGCAGTATGTCTGAGCGTGCTGTTATTGTACCTCACGACCGTCTGTATCTGATTAGCGTCGGGAATAATTGCGTAATCGGTTATGGCGAAATATCCGTAATTTTCCTCGGAGCTTGTAATGCTTCTTTGCTCCTGACGGAACATATAAAGTTCGTCGCCCTCTTGTTCGTAAGCCTCGCAGAGCGCGGCGTTTGCGTCCAACGGCTCCATGGACTTTGGAGCGTCGGAGGCGGTCATTCTCCATATCAGCAGACCTATGACGCCGAATACTATAGCAAAGAAAATGGCAATGATTATTCGTTTAACGAGCTTAAAAACTATTGACATTTTGACTCCCATTTATTATAATAATAGTGTACTCTTAATTATAACACTATTTTGTGACAATTTCAAGTACAATTTTATTCGTTTTGGGAACAAGGAGAGAATTTTGAATGAATTTATTTGAATTCACACCTAAAAAGAACGTTAGCAGACTCGGACTTATTACGGGAATACTTATAATAGGCGCGGCAGTCCTTATGCTTATAACCGTTCTGTTTGGTAATATGTCGTACCGCTGGGTGCTTCAGCTAATAAGCATCGGAATGCTTACGGCGGGTATCTTCGTTACTTCAAGATTTATTATGAAAAGCTACGTTTACGCCGTCGTGCAGGCAGAGGACGGGAACGACCTCACCGTCACCGAAATACAGGGCAGACATACCATAACTGTTTGCAGAATAGGTATGGCGAGCATAACCGAAGCCGTTGTCGTCAGTAAGAGCGACTCTGAAAAGCATACGGCGCTCAACGAAAAGATAAAAAGCGGAAAATGCAAAAAATTTAATTACTGCGCTGATCTGCTTGAGGATAAATATATCTGCCTCTTGGCAGAGGAGTGCGGCGAACCTTTGGCAATAAAGCTCTCATGGGACGAGTCAGTGGAGCGGCTGTTTAAATAAATTATAATTAGTCGGGGGATGCAGGAATGCGGGGAACGCGGAGGACGCGGGGGACGCGATTTCCGCTTTTTTGAAAAAAAGCTTGGCAAAAAACTTCCTTGCCGGGTTGTAGCCCGATTAGATATGTATAAATTCAAGAATAGCTTAGTCGGGCTACAACTCGGCAAGAAAGCTTTTGCGGAGCTTTTCTCGAAAAGCGACAACGCGTCCCCCGCGTCCTCCGCGTCTCCCGCGTCCCCGCGTTCCCCGACTAATTATAATTTAAATTCAAAGGAGGTGTTGCCAATGAAATATCCTGAATATGTGGCGAAAATAATTTCACGATTTGAAGCAAAAGGCGAGTCTGCTTTTATCGTTGGCGGAAGCCTTCGGGATATGCTTCTCGGCATTGAGCCTCACGACTATGACGTGGCGACGTCGGCGCTCCCTCAAAAAACTCTTGAGCTTTTTTCTGACAAAAGAGTTATTGAGACGGGGATAAAGCACGGCACGGTAACGGTCATATGGGACGGCGCGCCCGTTGAGATAACTACGTTCAGAGTGGACGGCGGATATACTGATTCGCGACACCCTGACAGCGTAAGCTTTACGTCCGATATTACCGCAGACCTCTCGCGCAGGGATTTTACCGTCAACGCCATGGCGTATAATCAAAGCGTGGGGCTCGTTGACGCCTTCGGCGGCAGAGAGGATATAAAAAACGGACTTATAAGAGCCGTCGGCGAGCCTTCGCGGAGATTTGGCGAGGACGCGCTGAGAATAATGAGAGCTTTCAGATTTGCCGCTCAGCTTGGCTTTGAAATAGAGGAAAAAACGCTTGTTGGCGCAAGGGAGTGCGCCGAGGGGCTTGTGAATATCGCGAGGGAGAGAATAGCGAGTGAGCTATTGAGGCTTATTACCTCGCCGTACCCAAAGCGTTCGCTGGAGCTTATGAGGGATAACGGAATATTGCCTTATCTATTCGGGGACTACGAGCTGAGTGAAAGGGTCATTGGCGGCATTGAGAATATGACGCGCTCCGAGGCGGCAAGGCTTGGTTTTGTTCTTTCGGAAGCGCAGCCCGAGACGGCAAAAAAGATAATTAGCTCTTTGCGCCTGTCAAATAAGCTTGCGACGGGCGCTCTTGCGGTAGCGAGAGGGGCGGGCTTTAAGGTAAGCAACGCCGAGGACGCGCGCCGACTTATAGCCAATACGGGCGTTTATGCCGAGGACGCCGCGCGCGCTTCCGAAATATTGGGCGTATCGCCAAGGGGAGCTGTGGAGATAACGGCAAGGCAGAAAAATACGCCTTGCAGCGTTCGTGACTTGCAAATAAACGGCAAGGACCTCGCCGCCCTCGGATTTTCGGGAAAGAGCATCGGCGAGACCTTGAACGCACTGCTTGAACGGGTAATAATCACCCCTGAGATAAATCAAAAAGAAGCTCTTTTGGATATCGCTAAAGAGAGATTATAAGGAAGGACTTATGGAAGAATTAAACACGCTTGCTGACGTAAAGCAAACCAAGGGAAAAATACTCAGCGTTGATTTCGGAGACGTTCGGACGGGCTTGGCGGTATCAGACCCGTCAAGGCTCATTGCCTCGGGGATAGGCTATATAAGCCCGGGGGGAATAGACAAGACTGCCGACGCCGTTGCCGAGGTGGCAAGGGAGCAAGGAGCTGTGGCGGTTATCGTCGGACTTCCCGTAAACATGGACGGCTCTCAGGGCTCGCGCGCTCAAAGATGCTCAAAATTTGCGTCTCTGGTCAAGGGGCGGCTTGACGGCGTTGCCGTTGCAACGTTCGACGAGCGAATGACTACTATGACGGCGTCGCGCTATCTCAACGAGACTAACACGAAGGGCAAAAAGAGAAAGCAGGTAATAGACACGCTTTCGGCTCAGATAATTCTTCAAAATTGTCTCGACAGACTTAAATACATGAATTAAATCGGAGAAAAATGAGTATTATGAATAATGGAAAGACACGGGTAAGCAATTGCGAAAGCTGTGAGTTTTACGATTACGACGAGGAATACGAGGAATACGTCTGCTCGGCAAGGCTCGATCAGGATGAAATGGCAAATTTTCTCGGCGGAAGAACCAAGGGCTGCCCGTATTATCGCTATTATGACGAGTATAAAAGCGTGCATAAACAAATATAAGGAGCTTTTGATTACTGATAATGGGTACGTTATTTGATTACATGGATTGGCGAGGGGATATAAACTTTTCCGAGGTTGGAATTACCGAGGTGGATAATCTCGTGTTTTCTCAGATAAGCTACGTTGATATGAAGGGTATAGTCCCCGTCTCCTTTAGCGCCAAGCCCGTGAGGTTTTTGGCGGCGGCAAAGAAATATATGCGCGAGCATAACGGAGAGCACGTCTCCCTCGGAGCTATTATGCCGACGGAGATAATAACGCTTTTGACAAGAGCGGCGCGCACCTCCCGTTTTGCGAATACGTCGATAGTCGGATACGTCAACAGTGTGTCGGATAATCAGCAAAAGCAGTTCAGCGCCATGACATTTTTGCTTGACGACAGTTGCTTCGTCGCTTTCAGGGGCACGGACGACACGATAATCGGCTGGAAAGAAAATCTCAACATGAGCTTTATGAGCCCTATTCCCGCGCAGACTGAGGCGGTGGAATACCTTGAGGGAGTGGCGGCGGCATTCCCCGATAAAAAGCTTTACGTCGGCGGACACAGTAAGGGCGGAAATCTTGCGGTGTGGTCGGCGGTGAAGTGCGCGCCAAACGTAAATTCACGCATAGAAAAGGTCTATAACAACGACGGCCCCGGCTTTAATCTTGAATTTATTCAAAGTGAGGAATACCTTGCTACGAGGGACAGGATACACACGCTTATTCCTCAGACGTCGATAGTCGGAATGTTGCTTGAGCACGAGGAAAACTACGAGGTGGTAAAAAGCACCAATACGGGACTTTTACAGCATAACGCGTTTTCATGGGAGGTCATGGGCGGAAAATTTATTCATACCGACTCCGTCACCGAGGAGAGCCGCAGAATAGATACCACGGTAAAATCGTGGCTTTCGGAAATGAGTATCGAAAAGCGAAGGGAAATGATAGATTCCATCTACGAGATACTTTCCTCGACCAACGCCAAAACGCTTACCGACCTTAATGCAGATAAGCTGAAGCTCGTAAAGGCTTGGAATAATCTCGACTCGGAATCGCGAACGTTTATCAGAAGATTCGTTACTCTCATAGTGAAAAATACTAAAAAACCGCAATAAAAGGCTTAAGGACTTGCGGGAGACGTGAGGGGATGCAGGGGGACGCGAGGGACGCGGGGGACGCGTTGTCGCTTTTCGAGAAAAGCTCCGCAAAAGCTTTCTTGCCGAGTTGTAGCCCGACTAAGCTATTCTTGGAATTATATATGTTTAAGCGGGCTACAACCCGGCAAGGAAGTTTTTTGCCAAGCTTTTTTTCAAAAAAGCGTCCCCGCGTCCCCGCGTCCCCCGCGTCCCCTCGCATCTCCCTGACAAATCATAATTCCTCGCATCGCTCGCGAGGTTTTATTTTTTAAACTTATTGACAATCCGATTTTTATATGTTATACTATAAGATGTATGCGAATATCTATTTGACACTTATGAAAGGAAAGAATATATAAAATGCAGGAGAAATTCGACACAAAATATTCCTTCGTGGACAACGAGAAGAAAATAATCTCCTTCTGGAAGGAAAACGATTGCTTCAAAAAGCTCAAGGCAAAAAACGAAAACGGACCTAAGTATCGTTTTATCGACGGCCCTATTACTGCAAACAACCCCATGGGTATCCATCACGTTTGGGGCAGAACGCTCAAGGACACCTATATCAAATATCACGCAATGAAGGGCTGTGACACCCACTACCGCAACGGCTTTGACTCTCAGGGTCTTTGGGTTGAGGTTGAGGTTGAAAAGGAGCTCGGCTTCAAGACCAAGCACGACATAGAGGCTTACGGTCTTGACAAGTTCACCGACAAATGTATCGAAAGAGTAAAGAAGTTCTCGGGTGTTATCACCGAGCAGTCTATCCGCCTCGGTCAGTGGATGGATTGGGATAACTCCTACTATACCTATACCGACGAAAATATTACGGGAATCTGGGCATTCCTCAAGAAGTGTCACGAGGGCGGCTGGATAAAGGAAGTTTACAAGCCTATGCCTTGGTGCTCACGCTGCGGAACTTCGCTCTCCGAGCACGAAATGACGGGCTCTTACAAAGAGATCGAGCATGAGGCTGTGTTCTTCAAGCTTCCCATTCTTAATACCAACGACTATATTCTCGTATGGACGACGACCCCTTGGACGCTGTCCGCAAACGTAGCGCTTGCGGTTAACGCAGAGCTTGACTACGTCAGAATTCACGTTGAGGGAGAGGAGCACAATTACGTTACCTCCGTCAACTACTACAAGCAGAAGTTCGAGGGCAAGGAAGGCGTAGAGCTTCTTGACACCTTCAAGGGCGCAGACCTTGCGGGACTTGAATACGAGACCTGCTTCCCCGAGATGGAGCAGCAGAATTTTGCTCATAAGATAGTTCTTTGGGACGAGGTTGACGCAACCGAGGGATGCGGAGTTGTTCACATCGCTCCCGGATGCGGCGCTGAGGACTTTGCTCTTGGCGAATCCATCGGACTTCCGAGAATTATTCCGATAGACGAATACGGTATCTTCTACGACGGCTTCAGCTTCCTTACGGGCGTTGACGCACAGGAGTCGAGACAGATAGTATTCGACGAGCTTAAGAAGAGAGGCAAGCTCTTCTATACTCATAAGTATAAGCACAGCTACCCTGTATGCTGGAGATGTAAGAAGGAGATACTCTTCCGTCTGGTTAAGGAGTGGGCAATTGCCGTTGACGAGCTTCGCCCCCGTCTTATCGCAAACGCAAACAAGGTTCGTTGGGAGCCTGCTTATCAGGGCAAGAGAATGATTGACTGGCTTGAGAATATGTCCGATTGGAACATCTCGCGTAAGAGATTCTACGGACTTCCGCTGCCGTTCTATAAGTGCGAGGAGTGCGGTGAGCTGACGGTTATCGGCTCTAAGGAAGAGCTTTACGAGCTTGCCGTTGACAAATCAAAGGTAGACGCTATTCCTCACCTCCACCGTCCTTGGATAGACGAGGTAAAGATAGCTTGTCCTCACTGTAAAGCGCAGGTTGAGCGTGTAACTCAGGTCGGAGACGTATGGCTTGACGCGGGTATCGTTCCTTTTTCCACGCTTAAGCACTTCACCGATAAGGAATATTGGAAGCAGTATTTCCCCGCGGAGCACGTTCTCGAAATGAAGGAGCAGATAAGACTTTGGTTCTACTCAATGCTCTTTATGAGTACCGTTCTTGTTGACGAGCCGCCTTACGAGCTCGTAAGCACACACGGAATGGTTGTATCCGAGGACGGAAGCAGATTCTCAAAGACGGGCTTTATGATAAGATTTGACGAGGCGGCAGACGTTATCGGCGCGGACGCTTCACGTTATATCTTCGCTTCATCCTCCACCTCAAACGACGTTCGCTTCGGCTACAATCTCGGCGATGAGGCAAAGAGAAAGCTGCTTGCTTTCTGGAATCTTGAGACCTTCTTCGCTACCTACGCCGATATCGACGACGCAAAGGTAGACCTCTCCACGCTTAAGATGGACGGACTTTGCGATATCGACCGCTGGCTCGTTATCCGTACTAATCGCTTTATCAAGGACGCCGACAAGTACATGAGCGCTTACTCAACCAGAGACGTCGTAGTTGCTTTCGAGGCGTTCGTTAACGATATCTCCAACTTCTACATCCGCGTAAACCGCGCTCGCTTCTGGAGCACGGAGAACACCGAGGATAAGCAGAACGCTTACACCGTACTGTTCTACGCTATCAAGGCTATCACTCAGGCAATGGCGCCCATCGTTCCCTTTATTGCTGAGACGACTTGGCAGAGATTTATCAAGAGATATTCCGACGAGAGCGCTGTGTCCGTATTCCTTACGGATTATCCCTCCGTTCCCGCGGCTCTTGACGTAACGGACGAGGATATTCTCGCCAACGTTGATAAGGCAAGAGATATTATTTCTCTCGGTCTGAAGCTCAGAAACGAAAAGCAGATAAAGATCCGTCAGCCTCTTCCCGCTATTTACGTAAGCGCAAACGAGGCAAATCACGGCGCGATAGCTACCTTTGGCTCTATCATTACGAGCGAGATGAACGTAATGGAGATAAAGGAGCTTGAGAACACCGATGCGCTTGAGTCCAACTTCCTCACCGTTAACTTCAAGGTTGCGGGACGCGTGCTTAAGAACCGCGCTAATGAAGTTAAGGCTTATCTTGCGGAGCTTGACGCGCAGACTCAGCAGACGCTTTCCGACTGCGTAAAGAGAGGCGAGAACGTAAAGCTTGACGCGCTCGGACTTGACGTTGAGCCCGACGTATTCACGCTCAACTCCAAGCCTGCGGACAACGTTGCAATATACAAGAACAACGACGAGTTCGTTGCTCTCGATACAACTATCTCCGAGGAGCTTCAGAGAGCGGGAATCCTCCGTGATATAGTTCGTCAGTGTCAGGTGTTCCGTAAGCAAGCGGGCTTTGACGTAAGCGATAAGATCTATATCGGCTTTGAGACCGACTCCGAGCTTATCAAGAGCATTATAGAAGAAAAGGCAGAGCAGCTTACTCACGACCTCCTCGCAACGCTTGAAGCTCCCGCAGCTCCCGAATTTACAGGCGATATCGACCTCGACGGAGTTAAGATCGCGGTTACTTTGAAGAGAAAGTAATATTTGAGAAGAACGCGAAGCTTGGGAAGTTAGTTTGTGAATGGTTTTTTGTCGGAAACTTTCTTGAAAGAAAGTTTCCGACACCTTCAAAGAACTTGTGAAAAATAAATATTAAAGCTGTTGGAATACAGTGCTGTGCTTAATTTAAAGCACGGTATTTTCTAAGGTGGAAACCGCGTCAAACGCTGCTGCGCGTTTGACGGGTTTCTTTTTTTATTTAAAGGTGCGGCTTTAATACCTCTCCAAACCGTAGGGGCGACCATCGGTCGTCCGCAAAAAAGAATATAATTATTGCTGA
>JAFTXE010000134.1 GCA_017461745.1 Clostridia bacterium
TCCAAAAATCCCTTGCATCCACGCAGCTTGTAATCGGAGAAAAGATTACCAAGGGCTTCGGAGCAGGAGCAAATCCCAGCATCGGCGCAAGAGCAGCTGAGGAGTCTATTGATGATATCAAGAGATTGCTTCAGGGCGCAGAGATGGTATTTATCACCGCGGGAATGGGCGGCGGAACGGGTACGGGAGCAGCTCCCGTCGTTGCGAGAGTAGCTCACGAAATGGATATTCTCACCGTTGGTATCGTAACCAAGCCCTTCGCATTTGAAGGTAAGCGCCGTATGGAGCAGGCTGAGGAGGGTATTAAGGAATTCAGCCAGTACGTTGATTCCCTTATCGTTATCCCCAATGAGAGACTTAAGCTGGTTTCCGATACGAGAATTACGCTTCTTAATGCGTTCTCCGAGGCTGACGACGTTCTTCGTAAGGGCGTTCAGAGCGTATCCGAGCTTATAAACGTTGCAGGCTTTATCAACCTTGACTTCGCAGACGTTACATCTGTTATGGCAAATTCGGGACTCGCTCACATGAGTGTGGGAAGCGCAACGGGTAAGGATAAGGCAGATACTGCCGCAAAGATGGCAATATCCAGCCCTCTGCTTGAGACCTCTATCAACGGTGCAACGGGTGTTATCATAAGCATTACCGCCTCTCCCGATATTGGACTTGAGGACGTTGACCTCGCCTGCGCAATGATAAGAAATGAGTGCAGCGACGACGCAAACGTAATCTTCGGCGTAGCCTTTGATCAGGAGCTTGAGGACGAGATGAGAATTACCATCATCGCAACGGGCTTCACCAAGGAAAAGAACGGCGAGACAAAGGCAACGGAGGCTGCTCCCGCAGCAGCTGCGGCTGAGGAAAAGAAGGAAGCGGTAAAGACAACGGCGAGCGGAACTATCGACCTCGACGATTGGCTTGGAAATATGTTTAACTAATATAATAATCAAAGAAGTTGCCGTAATCATTTGCGGCAACTTCTTGTCATAATTTAACCGCTTTTTTCACATACCTCTTGAAATTGAAGGCTTAATATGTTATACTAAAATAGTATGGTTTTTTGTTTATAAAATGTGATTTGTCGGAGGACGCGGGGATGCGGGGGACGCGGGAGACGCGATTTCCGCTTTTTTGAAAAAAAGCTTGGCAAAAAACTTCCTTGCTGGGTTGTAGCCCGATTAGATATATATAATTTCAAGAATAGCTTAGTCGGGCTACAACCCGGCAAGAAAGCTTTTGCGGAGCTTTTCTCGAAAAGCGACAACGCGTCCCCCCGCGTCCCCCGCGTCCCCGCGTCCTCCGACAAATCACAATTTAAAATCACATATACCAAATACCGTAAAAGCAGGAATATATAATGGATAATCAAGTAAGCGCCAAGGAAATGGCTAAGCAAAAAAGAATAAAGAGAATAAAAAGGAAGCTGTTGCCGTCGATTATGGCGGGATTTTCTTTGCCGTTCACGCTGTTTTTGTTCGGACCCTTCGACTTGTTTGCGCAAAACAGAGGAGAATTTCTGTTTACACTTTATGATTTTCTTATCCCGTGTGTTTTAATCACGCTCGTTTTTGGAATTTTGCTGTCAGCGATAGCATTGATGCTCAGAAAGAAGGCGTATTCGCTGTATCTCGCTTTGCTGTTCTGGTGCTCGGTAATGCTTTTTATTCAAGGAAATTACCTCAATTTTGGTCTGACCTCGCTTGCGGGGGACGGAGTATCGGCAAGCGCATCAAAATTTACGGTTATAGTTAATACGGCAATATGGTTGTTGAGTCTTGGCGTTACAATTTTTCTTGTTCTTAAGTTCAAGATAGTTAGAAAAAAACTCAGGAGCGTGGTGTCGCTCGGACTTGCTTTGGTTATAGTTATGGAGGTCACGGGTGTCATTGCGGTATCCTTTAAGGAAGACGTTTATTCCAATAAGGAAACCGTGCTTTATTCGCAGAATAACGGTGTCAGCAAAAGAGTTCTGACCACCGAGGGACTGACGACGCTTTCGGATAGGAATAACGTAGTGGTGTTCGTAGTTGACAGATTTGACGCCAGATACTATACGGAGACACAGAAAAAAGCTCCCCAAATTTTTGAAGAGCTTGAAGGGTTTACTTATTATAATAATCATATTACCATGTATGCTCGCACGTTTCCGGCGGTAACTCATATGCTAACGGGAGTTGAGAACGATTATTCCAAAACTCGACTCGACTATTTCAAGCAAGCGTATAAGGACGCTGAGCCTCTTAGGTATATGAAAGAGCAGGGTTACGGAGTGAACGTGTACACCGACAGCTATTACAGCTACGACAACGCAAGCTACATGGCGGAATATACTGACAATATAACGAGCTATACCGATTATGAGGTGACCAATACGCCTTTGCTCGTCGCGCGAATGGTAATGCTGTCGCTTTACAGATATCTGCCGTTTGCTATGAAGGGAATGGTTGACGGAATAAGCACAGATGATTTTTCCAATCTCGTGGAGTTTAAGTCGGAGGCTGAGTTCTCAAAGTATTCCACCGACAACAAAACGGTGTACGACCAAATGACTCAAAAGGATTTTGAGCTTTCCGAGGACGGTGGACGCTTCTCGTTCATACACGTTGCGGGCTGTCATATGCCAAGCAAATACGACAGCGAGTGGAATGAGCTTTCGGAGAAATCACGGGACGCTGTCAACGTTATGACGCAGAGCTTTAAGATAATAAACAGATATATAAGCGAGATGAAGCGTCTTGGCGTATACGAGGACGCGACTATTATAATTACGGGAGATCATGCTGCGGCAATGACAGATAAGAAGCCGCTTGGCGGTGCTCGCGTAACGGCAATGCTCGTAAAGCCGAGTGGCGTCGGCGAAGGAGAGCTGCTGACAAGCTCAGCGCCCACCTGCCACGACGATATCTGGCAGACAATATTCGATTCCGAGGGGCTTGAGCCGTTGAATCAAAAAGGTATCACAATGATAGGAGCTGACGAAAATGCGCCCCGAGAGCGCAGATATATGTTCCATCTTATCATAGACGGAGATAACGCTGAGGAGCTTGAATATACGGTTACGGGAGACGCTAAGGACTTCGATAATTGGAAAATTGTCAATATGCGTGATATTCACGGCGTATACGATTGACCTTGATAATTCTTTAAGAAGGTTTTAGATGGATACTTTGATTTATTACATATGTATACCTTTCGGAATACTTATGAAGTGGTGTTGGCAATTGGTTGGCAATTACGGACTTGCCATAATTCTGTTTACGCTTGCCACAAAGCTTATACTGCTTCCGATATCCGTGTGGATACATAAAAATTCAATTCTGATGGTAAAGATACAGCCGCAGATAAACTTCATAAAGGTGAAGTTCTACGGTGACGGAGATATGATAGCAGACGAGCAGTCAAAGCTTTTCAAAAAAGAAAAGTACCGCCCGATGCTGTCGCTCGTTCCGCTTTTGATACAGATAATTCTGCTGATGGCTGTTGTGTTTATCATCTATCACCCGCTTGACTACCTTTTCGGGATATCCACGGATGTGTCGAGCGCGCTTGGACAGTACCTCGGTCTTAATCTTGAGGAATCCTCGTTTCAGCTTGAGGTAATAAGAGCGATACACGACGGCAGAATAGCTGCGTCAACCGTTGTTGACGGAGTAGCGCCCGAAACCATGGCGGCACTTTGCGACGCTGTAAACGCCTTTGATATGGGATTTTTG
Organism: Clostridia bacterium; assembly: GCA_017461745.1. Taxonomy (GTDB): domain Bacteria; phylum Bacillota; class Clostridia; order Oscillospirales; family CAG-272; genus HGM12713. The sequence goes on from JAFTXE010000134.1 coordinate 3,714, forward strand.
GGACTTGATATTTCTGTCGTACCTTCGGTAGCCTTTGGAGGTTATCTCCTTGTTCCCGTCGTAGCGGGCGTGTCAGCTTGGCTTTTGTGCTTTACACAGAATATGTCCAACGTTATTCAGCACGAGCAGGGAAAGCTCAGCAAATACGGTCTTATGGCGGTATCCGTCGGTATATCGTTGTATCTCGGCTGCTTCGTTCCTGCGGGAATTGCGCTTTATTGGGTAGCGAGCAATATATTCGCCATAATTCAGATGTATGCGCTGAATGCGGTGATTAATCCTAAGAAGTACGTTGACTACGACGCGCTTGAGGAAAGCAGACGTGCGCTTGCTGAGCTTGAGAGCTTGGGTGAGGATAACTCGGATAAGCAAAAGCAGAGGGAAAACAGAGCCAGAGAACGCAAGGATTATAAAAAATTCTTCGGCATCGTAAATAAGCACCTCGTAATCTACTCAGAGAAGAGCGGCTTTTATAAGTATTTCAAGGATCTGATAGAGGCTCTGCAAAAGAGGTCAAATATAGTTATTCACTATATAACCAACGACCCCGACGACGTGATATTCGAGGTGGCAAAGAGCAACGCGAATATCAAGCCGTATTACGTAAGCATAAAAAAGACAATTCCGCTTATGATGAAGCTGGAGGCGGATATAGTCGTAATGACCACGCCCGATTTTGATAAAATGTTTATAAAGCGCTCGGTCATGAAAAAGGATATAGAATATATCTACGTTCCTCACGATATGATGAGCGTGCATATGGGCTTCAGAGAGGGCGCGCTTGACGAGTTTGATACGGTTTTCTGCACGGGTGAGCACGTGGAGAGGGAAGTGAGAGCGACGGAGAAGCATTACGGCTTGCGCGAAAAAACGCTCGTCAGGTTCGGATATCCGCTTGCCGACGAGCTTGTTGAGTCTGCGGAAAGGGTAATGCTTGAAGCGAAAGCCTCCGATAAGAAGGAGATACTTATAGCTCCTTCATGGCAGGAGGACAATCTGCTTGACTCATGTATTGATAAGCTAATTGACGCCCTTGTGTGCGACGAGTACCACATTACCGTACGCCCGCACCCCGAGTACGTCAAGAGATACGGCGCAAGAATGAAGGCTATAACCGAAAAATACGCCGATAAGGTTGGCGAGAACCTGACCTTTGAGCTTGATTTTTCGGGTAATAAGTCAATATATTCCTCAGACCTTCTTATTACCGATTGGTCGGGAATAGCGCCCGAATTTTGCTTTGCGACAAAGCGCCCCGCGATTTTTATCAATACGCAGATAAAGTGTCTTAATCCCAATTGGGAAAATATCGGTTGCGAGCCCGTTGAGATAGCGCTAAGAAAAAAGCTCGGCGTCGCTATGGACAAGGACGAGCTTGACGAGATAGGCAACAGAGTAGCCGAATTGCTTGAAAATTCCGAGGAATACAAGCAGAGAATTACGGACGTGTTTGAGGCTCATCTCTTTAATCACGGTAAGGCGGCAGACGCAGGGGCAAAATATATACTCAGCCGCTTGATAGAGAAAAATCAAAAGGATAAAAAATAAGATTAAATAATCAGGAGGACTAAAAATGTTTGTACATCTTATAAATTCAACGCTCACGCCTACCGCGGCGTATCTTGATCCGTCAACCGCAACGGTTATTATAACCTCTATAAGCGGTGTCGTCGTGGCACTCAGCGCAACGGCGGTAATACTTTTCAGAAAGGCTAAAAGAAAGGTCGCAAAGACCTTGCATATCGACGAAAACGCCAACAAAGAGGTTGAGTCCGATATCGAGCTTAAGGACGTTGACGAGGACGACGAGGATTAATATTAGTTTGTGAGGAGTTTTTTTGTCAGAAACTTTCTTTCGAGAAAGTTTCCGACACCTTCAAAGAACTTGTGAAAAATAAATAATAAGGCTATTGGAATTTTGTGCTGTGCTAATTGGAAGTACGGTATTTTCTAAGGTAGAAACCACGTCAAACGCTGCTACACGTTTGACGGGTTTCTTTTTTATTTAAAGGTGCGGTGCGAGCATCTTCAAAGGCTCTCCTTGTAGGAGAGCTGTCAGCGCAAGCTGACTGAGAGGTCTATGGATATGCTACCATGTTCGCACTCATTGTGTCATCCTGAGCGTATGCATAAAATTGGGAGCACTAAAGCTAAATTCGACAATGTTTGCGAAGCAAACTTGGGACTTAGCGTAGCGGAGTGTAGGATATTTGACGCTTGCGGCAACAACCAACTCAGGTGGGAATTTTCTGTGCTTCATGAAATCTCCCAA
>JAFTXE010000135.1 GCA_017461745.1 Clostridia bacterium
GCAAAGATCCTACACTCCGCTACGCTCCGTCCCAAGTTTGCTTCGCAAACATTGTCGAATTGTACTTTAGGTTCTCCCAATAAAGTGCGTACGCTCAGGATGACACAGTGAGTGCGAACATAGTGCGTATATTGAAACCTTGCCGTATAGGCGACCATCGGTCGTCCGCAAAAAAATATAATTTTTATTGAGTTTTGCCGTATATTTTTGCCGAACACACGCGGACGACCGATGGTCGCCCCTACCGCTTTGAGAGGTATCCAAACCGCATCTTTCAATAAAAAAAGAAACCCGTCAAATGCGCAGCAGTGTTTGACGTGGTTTCCACCTTAAAAAATACCATACTCTTAATTAAGCACATCACAAAATTCCAACAGCCCTAATATTTATTTTTCACAAGTTCTTTGAAGGTGTCGGAAACTTTCTTTCAAGAAAGTTTCTGACGAAAAATTCCCCCCACAAACTAACTTCCGCTCCAACTTTTTTCCACAAATCGTTCCTTAAATCTTGATATTTAGATAAAAATGTGATATTATTATAGTTAAGAAAAAAATGCGAGGTAAAATTATGAGCAGAGCAAGCGGCATACTTATGCACGTATCGTCTCTTTACGGCGACTATTCAATCGGCTCTTTTGGCAAGCAAGCGGAGAGATTTATTGATTTTCTTAAGGAAGGCGGATTTACATATTGGCAGGTACTTCCCTTCTGCATGATAGACGAGAGCAATTCTCCTTATAAATCCTATTCCGCATTTGGCGGAAATCCTTATTTTATCGACCTTCCAACGCTTGCTGAGGAAGGACTTATCACTCCTCTGGAATTAAATGAAGCAAAGCAAAATTCCCCTTACGTCTGTGAATACGACAGACTTCGCGAGCAAAGACTGCCGCTTCTTAAGCGCGCGTCCATGAGAGCGGATAAAAGCCTCAGAGAAAAAATATCGTTGTTTCTGATTGAGAGAGCTGAGCTTTCCGACGTGGCTACTTTTCTTGCGCTCCGTCAAAAGAATAATAATAAGCCTTGGGACGAATGGACGGAAAACGTTCCCGATGCCGACGAGCTCTTTTTCTGGCAGTTCGTTCAGTATGAGTTTTTCACCCAATGGCAGAAAATAAAGTCGTATGCTAATCAAAAAGGTATTAAAATTATAGGTGATATACCGATTTATGTATCATTTGATAGTTGCGACGTTTGGTCAAACAGAAATCAGTTTATGCTTGACGAGGACGGTAAGCCAAGCTGCGTAGCGGGAGTTCCACCCGATTATTTCTCCGAGGACGGTCAGCTTTGGGGAAATCCTCTCTATAATTGGGAGCAGATGAAAAAGGACGGCTATACTTGGTGGAAAAACAGAATAAGATTTATGCTTACTCTGTTTGACGGCGTTAGAATTGACCATTTCCGAGGCCTTGAAAGCTTTTGGAGTATTCCTGCCGACGCTAAAAGCGCTAAGGAAGGAAAATGGGTCAAGGGTCCTGATACTGAGATAGTTGACGCTATAAAAGAGGTCGCGGGCGATAAGCTTATAATAGCCGAGGACCTTGGAGATATTACCGAGGACGTAAACGAGCTTCTTAAATATAGCGGCTTTCCGGGTATGCGAGTATTCCAATTTGCTTTCCTCGGTGACAGAGAAACGCCGCATTTGCCTCATAATTATATTAAAAATTGCGTGGCGTATACGGGAACGCACGATAATAATACCCTTCTCGGTCACGTTTGGGAGATAGACGGAAATACGAGAGAAGAGGTGTTTGATTACTGCAACTGCCCTCATCACGATTGGAGCGGAGCTTGCGAGATGATAATAAAAACCATGATGGCAAGCCATGCGGATACTGTTATTTTTCCCATTCAGGATATATTCGTTTACGGAGCGGATACCCGTATGAATACACCCGGAACGGTTACGTACAATTGGCAGTACAGAATTACCGAGGATCAGCTTAGGCGGGTAAGCTGTAATAAGTTCAAATATCTCAATATGCTTTACGGCAGATAATCTTATATATAAGGAAATAAAAATATGTCAATGCAAACTGAAATTTCCGTAATAGGCGCGGGACACGCAGGTATAGAAGCGGCTCTGGCGGCGGCGAGAACGGGAATTGATACGGTTTTATTTACCATGTCCTTTGAATCTATCGCAAATATGCCCTGCAACCCCTCAATAGGCGGTACGGGTAAAGGACATCTCGTATATGAAATAGACGCCCTTGGCGGCGAAATGGGGCGCGCGGCGGATAAGGTCACGCTTCAATCGAGAACGCTTAATCTCGGAAAGGGCGCGGCAGTTCACTCAAAAAGAATTCAAGCCGACAGAAAAAAATATCAGGCTATAATGAAGCAAACCCTTGAAAATACTCCAAATTTGCGTGTAGTTCAGGCGGAAATCGTGGATATTGGCGTTGAGGACGGCAAAGTTACTCACGTAATAACTAAAATTGGAGAAAAATGGAAGTGTAAGTGCGCTATAATATGCTCGGGAACTTATCTTGATAGCAGAATTTTTATTGGCGACGTTAACTATGAGAGCGGTCCTGACGGATTTCTCGCTTCAAAAGGTCTGTCGGCGTCCTTGGCTGAGCTTGGAATAAAGCTTTTACGCTTTAAAACGGGTACTCCGTCGAGAGTTAAGCGCAGTTCTATTGATTTTTCCGAGCTTGAGGTACAAGAGGGAGAGGAAAGAATAATTCCCTATTCCGTATTTACAGACGATAATTATTTTGACGGGCTTGAGCAAATTCCCTGCCACGTGGTATATACGAACTCAGAGACGCATAGAATTATAAGAGATAATATTCACCGCTCTGCTATGTATTCGGGTCAAATTCACGGTACGGGACCGAGATATTGCCCGTCAATCGAGGATAAGCTTACGAGATTTGCGGATAAAGAGCGCCATCAGCTCTTCGTCGAGCCCGTTGGAGCGGATACTGAGGAGATGTATATTCAAGGCTTTTCCACTTCCCTTCCCGTCGACGTTCAGCATCAGATGCTTGCTTCACTTAAGGGCTTTGATAAGGCTGAGATAATGCGATACGCTTACGCTATCGAATATGATTGTATAGACCCCACTCAGCTGCTTGCTACGCTTGAATTCAAGAGCATCAAGGGACTTTACGGCGCAGGACAGTTCAACGGTACTTCGGGATATGAAGAAGCGGCGGCTCAGGGACTTATCGCGGGACTTAACGCTTCTCTCAGCCTCAGAGGCAAAGAGCCGTTGATATTGCGTCGCTCAGATAGCTATATCGGAACTTTGATAGATGATTTAGTTACAAAAGGTACGAACGAGCCTTACAGAATGATGACCTCGCGCTCGGAATACAGACTTCTGCTCCGTCAGGATAATGCAGATATAAGACTTACGCAAAAGGGTTACGACGCGGGACTCGTTACCGAGCAACAATATGCGGCATTTTGCGAGAAAAAACGCATGATTGACGAGGAAATTGAAAGATTGAATACGACTTTTATTTCCCCAAGTGTAGCAAATCCCATGCTTGAAAAGTACGGATTGACAACTATATCAACGGGATTTTCACTCTCAGAGCTACTAAAAAGACCTCAGCTCACCTATGAAATGATCAAACCTATAGATAAAAAACGCCCCAAGCTCCCTATTAGAGTTGTAAATACGGTTGAAGTTACCGTAAAATACGAGGGATACATAAAAAGGCAAATAAGCGAGGTTGAGAGGCATGAAAAGCTCGAGGTCAAGCGACTTTCACCCGATATTGATTATATGTCGATAAAGGGCTTACGAATTGAAGCCGCGCAAAAGCTAACGGCTGTCAAGCCTCTCACGGTCGGACAAGCCTCAAGAATAAGTGGAGTAAATCCTGCGGACATATCGGTTCTGCTCATATATTTGGGCATGAAATAATCAATTGTTTCACGTGAAACAAATGTAACAATGGAGTTAAAATGGAATTTAAAGATTTTTACGAGGTATGTAAACAGATATTTGAATTAAATAAAGGCTTGCCGAGCTTAGATGAGAAAAAGGCGGAAAAGCTTTATATGCTGACGGAACGCATGCTCAAAGTCAATAAAAGCATGAATTTAACGGCAATCAAGGAAGAAAAATCAATTATTTTGCGCCACTATGCTGATTCTTTGTTCGTATCGGAGTATATTGAGCAAAATGCGAGAGTTATTGACGTCGGCTGCGGAGCGGGTTTTCCTACATTGCCTTTGGCTATATTCAGACCTGATTTGCAGATATTGGCTCTTGACAGCACGTCAAAACGCATAGAATACGTAAAGCAAACGGCTAAGCTATTAGAGCTTGACAACGTTACCGCTATGGCTGAGCGAGCTGAAACTCTCGGAAATTCTTTGGATTACAGAGAAAAATTCGATTACGCTACGGCAAGAGCGGTGGCTGCCATGCCCGTATTAACCGAGCTTTGCATGCCTTTTGTAAGAGTTGGCGGCAAATACGTGGCAATGAAGGCTCAAAAAGCCGACGAAGAATTGTCTTTATCAATGGGCGCGATAACCAAATGCGGCGGCAAACTTAATCAAACTATTCTAAAGTCTTTAACGGATATCGATAACTCAGAAGAAAACAGAACCTTGATCTTGGTTGACAAAATCAAGCCCACTCCAAAGGAATTTCCGAGACATTATTCTAAAATAAGCAAAAAACCGCTGTGACTGGGAAGTTAGTTTGTGAACAGGTTTTCGTCAGAAACTTTCTTGAAAGAAAGTTTCCGACACCTTCAAAGAACTTGTGAAAAATAAATGTTAAGGTTCTTGGAATACAGTACTGTGCGTAATTGGAAGTACGCATTTTTCTAAGGTGGAAACCGCGTCAAACGCTGCTGCGCGTTTGACGGGTTTCTTTTTTATTAAAAAAAACGATTTGGACAACTCTGAAACCGTAGGGGCGACCATTGGTCGTCCGCAAAAAAATATATATTCGTTGAGTTTTGCCGTATGTTTTCGCCGAATATACACGGACAATCGATGGTCGCCCCTACGGCGATGGTTATTGATATACGCGCTCTACCTTTTTATTATGTGGGAGCTTATTGTTGTGGTAATCTTTTAAAAGCAATATTTTGCAGAAAAATCTTTAGATGTTTCACGTGAACATTTGAAAAAGCATAGAGACGATGTTTCACGTGAAACATTAATCTACACGATTCGATTTGTTTCACGTGAAACAAACAGAAGTAATATAAATAAATGGAAATAAATTATGAAAATACAAAAATTCTCTTGCAATATAAGAAAAGATGTGATATAATTTTATTGTATATTTATCGGTATAAACGCTCGTATTGAGCTGACAATATAAATATGTAGGAAAGGAATAAAATATGGCAAAAATTATTTCACTTGCTAACCAAAAAGGCGGAGTTGGAAAAACGACGTCGTGTGTTAATATAGCCGCTTCACTCGGCTTACTTGGCAACAGAGTTCTGATTATAGACCTCGACCCTCAGGGAAATACCACGAGTGGAGTCGGAGTTACAAAAAGAGGCTTGAAGGGTACGACGAAGGAGCTTCTCAACGGAGAAATGAATGTTCGCGACATTATTCGTGAGACGCCTTATGAAAATTTGTCGGTTATCCCCGCAAATACCACGCTGACAAGCTCTGAATTTGAGCTTTTCGATTTTGATGACAATGAATACCGCATGAAAAACGCTCTTGAAGAGGTTAAGGACGATTTTGATTATATACTTATTGACTGTCCGCCTTCCTTGGGCAGACTTACTGTAAACGCGCTTACCGCGAGTCAGGGTGTTATAGTTCCAATGCAATGTGAGTTTTACGCCCTTGAGGGACTTTCTCAGCTCATGATAACCGTCAGACTTATTCAGAAGCACTACAATCCCGATCTGAATGTCAGCGGTATTCTTGTTACAATGTATAATTCAAGACTTTTGCTTTCTATGCAGGTAATCAACGAGCTTAAAAAGCATTACGAGGACAAGCTGTTTGACACCAAGATTTCAAGAAACGTAAAGCTTTCCGAAGCTCCAAGCTTTGGCAAGCCCGTATTCTATCACGACAAGAATTCCAAGGGAGCTAAGGAGTATATCGAGGTTGCCAAGGAAATCATGACGAGAATATAAGGAGGGTTATCTATGGCAGCGCAGAAAAAACCGGCGGGACTTGGCAGGGGGCTTGACGAGCTTTTGGACGACAATACTCCGTCCATGAGAGAAAACAAGGGAAAACCTTTAGTTGAACCCAAGGGCGAGCCCGTAGCTCCAAAAACCGTTCCCGTTACCGAGCTTTACGACATGAAGCCCAAGTCGCTTTACGACACGAAGCCGAGAACGAGAAGCGTTAAATCAAATTTTAAAAAGTAATTAAATTATTAAAGATAAGGTGGTAAGAAATATGGCCAAAAAGACAGGTGGTCTGGGTAGAGATTTTTACTCGATTTTTGACGATAATATTCTTGAATCCAAAAAGGGAGCTGCGGAAAATATAAGAATTTCCGACATCGAGCCGAGACGCGATCAGCCGAGAAAGACCTTTGAGCGAGAGTCCTTAGAGGTTCTTGCGGATTCAATTGCGGCTTACGGAGTGCTTCAGCCTATTATAGTGCGTTCAAATCCTATTTCCGAGGGAACGTATGAAATAATTGCGGGTGAGCGCCGTTGGAGAGCCTCAAAAATGGCGGGACTTACCGAAATTCCCGCGGTAATATTTGACGGAGACGAGCTTAAGGCGGCTCAGGTAGCGCTCATTGAGAACATTCAGCGTGAGGACCTCAATCCCGTTGAAGAAGCTATGGGCTACGGCGCGCTTATTGATAAGTTCGGACTTACGCAGGAGCAGGTAGCAAAGCAGGTTGGTAAGAGCCGTCCCGCAATTGCTAATATGCTCAGACTTCTCGATCTTCCGACCGAGGTTCTTGAAATGCTTCGTGACGGTGCTATAAGCGCGGGACACGCTCGCGCGCTTCTCGGACTTGACAGTCAGGAAACGATGATAGAG
>JAFTXE010000136.1 GCA_017461745.1 Clostridia bacterium
TATCCGCGCTGTATTCGACCCCGCCAACTTCGTTCAGTGCGGCGTTGACACGCTTAAGGCTTGGGAAATACTCAAGGATTACGTCGAGTACGTTCACATCAAGGACGCTCTTGCAGACGGAACCGTCGTCCCCGCAGGTATGGGTATCGGTAACGTTCCCGCGATCCTTAAGATGTACAAGGCTCAGGGCGGCGAGGTAGTTACGCTTGAACCTCACCTTCAGGACTTCGTAGGTCTTTCGGGACTTGAAAACGGCGAGTCGGTAAAAACTCAGAACATAAGCTACAAGAATAACGACGAATCCTTTGATGCGGCGGCAAGCGCCCTCAAGGGAATTCTCGCAACCATCTGAAAGGAGAAATAAAAATGACACTTGGCGCTCAATTTTATACTTTGAAGGATTACACCAAGGATTTGGATTCCTTCTCCGAATCTCTCAAAAAGGTTGCTGATATAGGCTACACCACCGTTCAGATTTCGGGCACTTGCGATTTTGAGGCTGAATGGCTCGCAGAACAGCTTAAGGCTACGGGTCTTAAGTGCGTGCTTACTCACACCAAAGCGCAGAGAATTCTTGAAGAGACCAAGAAGGTATGCGACGAGCATAAGCTCTTCGGTTGCCGTAATATAGGTCTCGGAATAATCCCCGGCGGTAAAAATCTCACTGAGGAGAATTACCTCAAATTCGTTGAAGAATACACCCCCGCTATAAAAGAAATCGCAAAAAACGATTGTAAGTTCTTCTTCCACAATCACTGCATGGAGTTCTACAAGGGCAAGGAAGGCAAAACCTTCATGGAAAGAATGATGGAGGACTTCACCGCTGACGAGCTCAACTTCACTCTTGACACCTATTGGGTACAGTATGCGGGCGGAAACCCTAACGAGTGGCTCCGCAAGCTCAAGGGCAGACTTGAGTGCATTCACCTCAAGGACATGGCTATCGACGGACCTACGTGGGAGCATCGCATGGCGCCCGTAGGAAGCGGAAACATGAACTTCGAGAAAATAATCGAGACCGCCGCTGACTGCGACGTAAGCTATCTTCTCGTAGAGCAGGATAAGTGCTACGACGAGAACCCCTTTGATTGCCTTACCAAGAGCTACAAGTATCTGACGGCTCTCGGACTTAAATAATTTTGGAGGATAAGTATAATGGAACAGGTAAGACTTGGTATACTCGGACTTGGAAACATGGGCAGCTCCCATGCAAAAAAGATATTTGAAGGACAGTGCCCTGAGATAGTCCTCACGGCAGTTGCCGATAAAAAGCCCGACAGAATGGATTGGGCAAAGGAGAACCTCGGTGACACCGCAGTTTTTGCAACCGCTGAGGAAATGATTGACAGCGGTCTTATTGACGCGCTTCTCGTAGCAGTTCCCCACTACGACCACCCCAAATACTCCATCATGGCTATGCGCAAGGGTCTGCACGTTATGTGCGAGAAGCCCGCGGGCGTTTACACCAATCAGGTTCTTGAAATGAACAAGGTTGCAGACGAGTGCGGCGTTGTATTCGCGCTCATGATGAACCAGAGAACCAACTGCATTTACAGAAAGATGAGAGAAATAATCAAGAGCGGCGAGATGGGTCAGATTCGCCGTACCTCTTGGATAATCACCGACTGGTATCGTCCTCAGGCATACTACAACTCCGGTGATTGGAGAGCAACCTGGTCGGGCGAGGGCGGCGGAGTTCTGCTCAATCAGTGCCCCCACAATCTTGACCTCTGGCAGTGGATATGCGGCATGCCCAAGGTAGTTGACGCTAAGGTTCACTTCGGCAAGTGGCACGATATCGAGGTTGAGGACGACGTTACCGCTTACGTTGAGTACGAAAACGGCGCGACGGGTACGTTCATAACCACGACGGGAGATATGCCCGGTACTAACAGATTTGAGGTAACGCTCGAAAAGGGTAAGCTTATCGCAGAGAGAATTGACAAGGAATTTTCACTCACGCAGTGGATAAGCGAGGACGGAATGACCGAGCCCGAATTCTCCGCGGTAAACCAAAAGCCGTTCGGTACTATGAAGTTTATAAAGACAACCGTTGAGACTGACGGTGAGAATCCTCAGCACATGGGCGTTATGAGAGCATTCGCGGCGCACATTCTCCGCGGCGAGCCTCTCGTAGCAGACGGACGCGAGGGAATCAACGGTCTGACCATCTCCAACGCAATGCACCTCTCCGCATTCACGGGCAAGGCAATTGAAATAGCAAGCTTTGACCACGACCTCTACGAAAAAGAGCTCATGAAGAGAGTTGCTACCTCAAGAAGAAAAGAAACAGTTGCGGGCGCAACCGCCGCTGATATGGATAATACCTTCGGCTCATGAGCGTATCGGAAACAGACAAATCACTTCGCGTCGGTATCATCGGTATAGGTAATATAGGCTCTGCTCACGCCCACGCAATATATTCGGGCGAGGTCAAGGGCATGAAGCTCTGCGCGCTTTGCGACAGCGACGAAAAGGTCTCGGCAAGGCTCAAAGAGCAGTACCCCGACGTTCCCGTGTTCTCGGCACATACCGAGCTTATAAACAGCAAGCTCGTGGACGCCGTCGTTATCTCAACGCCGCACTACTATCATCCCCCCATCGCCATCGACGCATTTGGTGCAGGACTTCACGTGCTGACGGAAAAGCCCGCGGGAGTTGACTGCGCAAGCGTCAAAAAAATGTGCGAGGCAGCAAAAAAGAGTGGCAAGGCATTTGGCGTAATGTTCAACCAAAGAGCAAACAAAATCTTTGGAGAGGCTAAACGAATAGTCTCCTCGGGGGAGCTCGGCGAGCTCAGACGCGTCGTATGGATAATCACAAATTGGTATCGCAAGCAATGCTATTACGACTCGGGAAGCTGGAGAGCGACCTGGTCGGGCGAGGGTGGCGGAGTTCTTCTCAATCAAGCTCCTCACAATCTTGACCTTTGGCAGTGGATATGCGGAATGCCTAAGACACTCAGAGCGGAATGTTATATCGCAAAGCGACACAATATTGAAGTCGAGGACGACGCCACTATATTCGCGGAATACGAAAACGGTGCTACGGCAGTCTTCATAACCTCTACGGGCGACTTCCCCGGCACTAACCGCCTTGAAATAACGGGAAGCCGCGGCAAGCTCGTTCTTGAGGGTGGCAAGCTCATACATACCAAGCTTTCTATGGATGAGCTTGATTACAGAGCATCCGATAACGACGTTAAGAATCCAAGAGAAACCGTTGAAATACTCGATGAAAAGCGCAATTGTCATTGCCTTATTCTCGAAAACTTCGCCGATTCAATTCTTAACGGCGCTCCATTGCTCGCATCGGGCTTTGAAGCTATAAACGAGCTTGAAATCTCCAATGCGGCATATCTCTCGGCATGGCAGGATAAAAAAATAGCCCTACCCGTGAACGACGACGATTTTCTGAAGCTGCTTGAAGAAAAGCAAAACACCTCGTCCGTACATGGCGTAAAAAATGACTCCAATAACTATTCCAACTATTCATCACGCTGGAATACCAATTGGTAATTATAAAAAATAAGCGCTGTCTCAAATTTTCATTTGAGACAGCGCTCTCTCTTTTTATTGTTTTTTGCTTTTAATAAACGATATTACGGCAATTATAGCGAGTGTAGCGGATATAAGCGCGCCAACGACAGAATAGTATTTTATACCCATAAGCAACGGTGCAAAGGATAGCACGGCAGCAATAACCGATACGGCAATAATAGGCTTCCTCAGCGTTTTTTGAGTAAGCATAGATACAATAGTCAGAACAAGTAAAGAGCACGTCAGCAACGCAACTATAAACGGCGAAAAATTGGCATATCCAAACGGTGTCAGGTCAAAATAAGAAAACGTCCGACGCCAAGACTCGCCCTCGGGATTTGCGAAATTAAGCACCGCCCCGTACGGCAATATTTCCAATACAAGCGCCACAAGCGTCGTGAAAAGTATTGTTAGCTTCTTTTTCATTCTTGATTCTCTCCCATTATATCAAATTTTACGAGAGCCTTCTTGCATAAGCTGGTTAATTATTTTTGTGTGGCATAGTTATTATATTTATATCATAAATTCGCTATTTTGTCAAGTGAAGTATTGCTCCCTTTGCTTTGCATCGATTTCGTCATAATGTAAAATGAAATTCGGCTCTTATCATTTGCGAAGCAAATATTTTACAGCGTCGCTATTTCACATAGCGACGCCATATTTCACTCACCGAAAGCGAATTCCATTGAAAAAACATACATTATATTGGTAGAAAATATGTACTTTTTTTAGACTCGGCTTAACAAAAAATTCTGTTTAGTTAAGTTATTACTTGCTTTTATTTGCATTCCTTGTTGCTATACGTTCTTCCCAAAAATCCGCTTGTGTAATATATATTTCGTATAGTTGGTCATAAGATAAAAGGAATCTGTAACGGCTACTGCCGTACTTTGAGGGTATGGGCGGCTGCACAATTGCAAGATATACACCTAAAAGCGAAACCACGCACCAGTTGGGAAAATAAAACAAAATGATAAGAGCTATAAAAAATGATGAATAATAAAATCCAAGCACGATATACGAGAGGAACTTTTTCGGCAGAAGCTTACTCCAAAAGCGATACCTTATGTTATAAGTATCAAAAATTAGTGTACGAACAATTCCCAATACAACCCAAATAATCACTAACACAATTATATTAGGAATTGTCACACCCGGGGCGTTTCTCAGCAAAGCTACATAGAAAGGGCACAACAGGAGTACCGTTCCCATAATCAAAATAGGAGATACAAGAGAACTTGCACCTATAATCTTCACATCAATACTTTTTTGATATCTTTTTATGCTTGATATTATGTATAAGGGTGTCTTATCCAAGATAATATGCTTATCGCCGTGTGTGTAAATGATTATTCTCCACGTTTTTCCCGAATCGCTTTTATATCTCGGTTTTGAATCTATTACATATTCGATCTTTTCAATCGAATCCCAATAAAGCTTTCCTTTGTTGTCGTAATATATTCCTTCTTCGTCCAAAACACAAATGATTTTGCCAAAGAAGTGTTTGTTAAACGAGCGCAAAACAAGAAATGGCACAGAGAAAAAGAAACAAACTAAAACAGAAGTGCCAAAAGTAGAGAGAGAACCATAAGTATCAAGTTTACCAATACACCACGAAATTGCAAAAATACAGTATGGAATTGCAAACATCATGGAATACAAAATAATCAAAGGAATACTATAGCCTTGTCGGCGTATCTTTTTTCCCTGAATACACTTTAAGCTGTTTTCTTGCACTGTACTACCACCTTTCTTGGCATTATTATATCACATTTCCTACTTTTTTTCAATATGCTCCTTATAATATTTCAATAGTCTTTCATTAGCGCCGTCAAGCTCGTCGATTTTATTCAGAATGATGAAATATGCGCGATCAATTGCCTTTTTGGCATATTTTTCGGAATCACAGATAACCGCTTCCTTTACCCCACCTTGCAAAAACGAACTATTCACGCATATTTCTTCACAATATTAACTTTATTCAAGAAAAAACACAAACTCTCCAAAAGCGCTCTTGACAAAATACAATTTTTGAATTATAATAAACACGTCAAATTTTCAACAAGCAAGGAGAATACTATTATGAAGCTTTTTATTGACACTGCTAACGTAGATGAAATAAGAGCCGCAAACGACCTTGGAGTAATATGCGGCGTTACCACTAATCCCTCGCTTATCGCAAAAGAAGGTAAGGTATTTGAGGAAGTTATAAAGGAAATTACGACCATAGTTGACGGTCCTATAAGCGCAGAAGTCGTAGCGCCCGATGCGGACGGTATGGTTGCCGAGGCAAAGGAGCTTGTAAAAATACACGATAATATAGTTATCAAGATACCCGTTACCGAGGAAGGACTTAAGGCTGTAAAGAAGCTGGCTGC
>JAFTXE010000137.1 GCA_017461745.1 Clostridia bacterium
GATACCGCCGGGGCCCGAGGTATCTCCAACGGATTGATATATTCCATACTTCTCAGGAGCGTGAACATCGGAATGCATTTCATCAAAAGTACCGGGCAATATGGATATAACTACGAAATCAGCTCCCGTAAGCGCTTCCTCAAGCGTTTTCGTCGCATGATATTTCCATTCGCTCTTTGCGCCTTCAATACCGATATATTTGTTTCCTATGATTTCGTTATTGAGCGCTGCCTGATAATCTATATCGTAAAGATATACGTCTCCGCTGATATCATCAGCCGAAACAAGATCACTCATGAGACCCCACGCCCAGCCGCGTGAGCCTCCGCCTACGTACGCAATTTTTATATTTTCCGCTTTACCCGAATTAAAATTAATCATTTTTCTCCTCCAACAATTATCTTGAACGGCTTCCCTTTATCCGTCAAACATCTATTTTTCAGATGTTCCGAGACAAGTTTACCATTCACGATTATTATAGCACCTTTTAATGCTTTTTTCCTTAAACGTATTAACATTTATGCGCTAATTTCTTTGTTTAATTAACGCAGGGTACAGTTATTCAACAGTTTAAACCCAAATATTTCAAATTAATTATGCATTTTGTACAACCAATATAATACCAATTTTAAAATTCAGCCGTGTTTTCATATCCTATAAGGAAGTATATTTCTCCACTTACGTTTTCGCCTTTTAAATAGCTTCCTTCTATTACGTCGCAATCGGGAGAAAAACGGGTATCGTATATGGGCGTATAAGTAGTTTTAACGGTAGACACAGCACATTCGCAGGTCTTTTCGCTAAACAGTCTTACCGTCGCATTTTTCAAACCCGAAATACGGATAGCGCGTCTGTATCTCGTGCTTTTGGGAGGCCATTCTCTGCACGAAACGACTCCTTCCTCTTGCTCGACGAATACTCTGCATTCTCTATGCTCGCCACGACTGAAGCGGTAAACTGAGCAACCGTCACTGATCTCCGCCTCAGTACCGCATAATATAGGCGCTCCAAGCGGAAATCTAAGCTTCGCGGCTGTAGTGGTATCCGCATTATACGCTGAGAACATCCAGGCATTATCGTGTCTTGATACGGAAAGCGTCGGCGGTTTGGATTTTTCGTTTTTCCTGCAAAATTCTATGAGGTATCCGTATTTCTTTATCGCTTCTCGCAAAGCTTTAACGCCTCCTCGGACGTCTACTCTATCAAAGCCCTCAATATTCTTGATTTTATTCAGTCCCTCGGCAGTTCCGTATACAATTACGTTTACTCCTTGCTTCTTTAAATCCAAGAGCTTTTCAAGAACCTCTTCTCTGTGCGGAACGGGAGTTATAATAATACGTCCGTTATAGATACCGCCGTCGTGCAATAAGAAATTATCCGTTGATGCCACACAGCAAAGTGGGAAGCCGTCATTTATAGCGTCACATATAAAATGATCGCCCAAATTCATTTCCTCAAGCATTTCCGATTCTTCAACCGAGGTATATTCCCTCATAGGATAAATCCAAACGAGCGGAGCTACGTCATCGGGCATATCCTTCTCAGCCTTCAGTAAATGCGGCAAGGACTCATTGACGCAGATATCGGGTAAGCCGCCGTATGAATTGTCAATGGAAAGGATGTTAAAGGTATTCGCTCCTTGTATTCTTCCCTTTTCATCAATACGCGATATTGACATAGGCAAGTATATATCGCTCGCCGCTCCGTCGTATCTATCGTACCACGGCGAATTTAACCACCACGGGTCGTGCAAATAATATCTGAAAGGAAATTTTTCATTGGGTAACTCACAAACGCGAGTCATGTGTCCCATTATTTCAAGTCCGAAGTTATCGTTTATAGCCGCCCAAGGCGAGTTAGGAGGCGCTACTATGTTAAGATCGGCATTATATATATCGTATAACGGCACTCCGTCGCTTGCGTAATCTATTCCCACGGAATTATTCGTTCCCCGCGTCTCGATAGGTATATCGGGGCAAGCGTCACGAAATAGCTTCCAAAATTCAAACACCTTATTTTTGGTTGCCGAAAGCTTATCGGTATAATATTTTTCTCCGTCGAATATTTTTCCCGTCTTTTTCCACGGGTCAGCGCTAAATCCAAGACCGTTAGACAGCCACAGATAATCAAAGCCCATATCACGCAGGAAAAATGACGACTGTTTTCCGAAAAACGTTGCAAACGGAGTACCCTCGGGAATTCCGTTGGGATATGCGGCATAGCGTCGCGTATCGCCGTGTAAAACCGACCATACGTCCACAAATCCGTATCCGTCACAGCCTGAGGATGAGCTGATACATTCTTTATGACGGTTATATCTGAAATCAGAAATAGCGAATTCGGGACCTATGTCAAAGGTTTCTCCAACTCGTACCGTTGCTTCGGGAAAAGCTTTTTTTCCTTCGGATTTAAAGCACTCAATTATTTTCTTCAGAATTTCGTACGTCATAACAGGCGCGTCGGGAATATAGTCCTGCTTTCGCTCGTGCAGCGACGTTTCAAGCGGAGCGCCATTCTCAAGATAAGGTAAGTTTGCCGTTCCGACGAAACGCGCCCATTCAAAGCTATCCTTAAGGTCGCCCGCATAATCAAGAAGCTCGCTTCCGTCGCCTACCCACAGCATAATTGAAACGGTTTTTCTGTTTTTGAGTAACGGACGCCATTGTTCAAAAACGCTTGCGCATACTTTTCGTATATATGCTTCGTCTGTCTTTTTAAACGGTTTTAAGCTCATCTCCAAAGTAATATCGTTAAACATAGCATTCTCCTTATTTGCTTTATCTTACTTCTATCAATTCTATACCGCTTATCCTTGAAAATTTTCTGAGTGTTTCCATATGATGTCCTACTCCAAGTGCCAAATGATGCGTAGGTCCTGCCTCACACCAACGGGCAAGGAAATCGCAAACCGAGCAGCCAAAGCTTACACGAGTATTGGTATTTCCCGTCTGAGGAATATCTCCCTCAAGAGAGACTCCCTCTGCCGCAATCATTCGGAATTTGCCGTTTCTGTCCACGTTAATGCTCAAAAGCGTCATAGGACCTGCCTTTAACGAAAACTCAACGCCCAATCCACTACCTGATTTTCCGTGATATTTTTTAAGCTTACGTAAGCGCGGCTTACCTTGCGCTATCTGTATGTTGTGAGGTCCGTCGTGACCAATCAGAACGACGTCATCATCTATATCGAACGGATGTATTTCGGCAAAAGAACCGCCACCGCCGATGTTCTTCATTATAAGCATTGCCGCAGCCGTTTTCAAGTCAGCCTCGCCCGCAAGAGGAATACCCGATGACGTTAACAGAGTATTTCCTATTATGAGATTTGCGGCAAGCTGCTCATAGGGATTATCGCGCTCACTTTTATAGTAATAAGCCAGCGCCGCCAATTTATTGTTATTCACGAGATTATCCAACGCAACCGATTGTCTTGCCGAATACTCCAGATCTTCTTTTTCCACGTAATCTGTCAAAGGGTCGATAGAAGGGTCGCAGATTTCAAAGATGCTTTTTATTTCCTCGACCTTACATGCTATTTCTTTATCCGTTGCATTCTCTGAAAGCTTATAAAGCTCACACATTTCTATCATTTTAACGTGACAGCCAAATGCGGCGGTAAATGCGGTGGGGTCGGTATGCATATCATACATTCCCTCATAAGTATGACCCAAATATCCTATCGTCTCATATTTGAAGCCTGCCATAGCGGAAGCTGCCGCTATCCAACCGTCAACCTCGCTTTTTATTTTTTCATGCTGCGCAGAGGAAGCAACTATGCACGGCGGAATTTTCTTTCCCATACGTTCATATACTCCCGCAATTTCGGGCATTGCGCAAACGTCATCGTTCAACAGCTGCATATACGTAGTGGTATGCAGATAATCAAGATGAGCAAGCGGTTGAATTGCCACTAATACCTGGGGAATATCTATATTTCGGGCAAACTGCGCGCATACGGCGGATGGAACGTACGTGGAAAGAATTATAAACAAAATGTCAGCATCTTCCTTCTTTAATCTTTTTACCGCCTCAAACGCCTCGTCTACACGATCAATATAACCAACGTCTATTATGTCCTGCTTTTCTTCATCAAAGTAATTCCGAAACTCCTTACTTTTAACTTCCAATTCTTCCTTCAAGCCCTCAAATTGCTCGAAGTAAATATGATGTCCTAAATTAACTATTGCGATTTTAGCCTTTTTCATAGCATATATCTCCGTTTCTATAACTTGTTTACGTATTAATTATATCATACGCCAATATTCACTTCAATAAATAATACGACCACAAATATAACAATCTGTCCATTTTTACTTGACATATTAATTACGTTTATGGTATAATATAGAAAAATATATACGGGGATTTTTACGATGTTTTCCGAAGAAAAATTCTTTATGGATATTTCAAGAGTTATTCTGGCGCATGAATATGTGCTTGATAAAATCAACAAATGTGAATATCCACAGGGCAGGGGCTGGTACGGAATGGTATACTGCATTTCAGGTAAGGCTGAATTCCGCTTTAACTCGGGAGAAACGCTCGTCGTTACAGACGGTGATACGCTTCTTCTCTCGCCGTATACAGCTTACAAAATATTTACACAAAAGGAATTCAAGCACTATACGATAAATTTCAATATACACTATGATAGCTCCAATCTTGATATCATAAACAAGCCGTACTGCCTGTTACGCAACGTAAACTCAGAGCAGTTTCTCAGACATTTCAGCAAGCTGACTAAAGTCTGGGCGCAAAAGAATAACGAATATGAAATGCTGTCGATCTCACAATTATACGCGTTGATATCTCTATTCTATTTTGAATATAAAAATCTGTTCATAGCTTCTGAGTTTTGGGAGCGCTTACAGCCCGCGAAGGAATATATAGAAAAAAATTTCAACTTGCGTATGTCACTCGATCAGCTTGCTAAAATGTGCAATATGAGTGTAACCAATTTCAGACGCGAATGGCAGAAGCTATACCATACTACGCCCATGCAATACCGAGACGAAATAAGGTTGTCTTATGCAAAAGAATATCTAATCAGCGGCTACTATTCGGTTTCCGAGGTGGCAGCAAAATGCGGATTTGAAAACGCGGGATACTTTATCAGGTTCTTTGAAAAACATGTTGGAGTATCCCCAGGAGTATTTAAAAGACGCTCGCTTATATTATAAAAAATATTTCAAAAAAAGCTCTGAGCATTTACAACTCAGAGCTTTTTTCTCAAAAACCTATTTAATTTTAACGAATACCGCTTATTTATATTTTTTCAACCTTTATACGTCCGAGAAGCTCTCGTACCGCTTCCGCCTTTGGTGGACGCGTGCCCTCGGTCATGCAAGCGGCGCTACCGTAGCTTACCGCGTATCTCAGCATTTCAGCAAACGGCAATCCGAGCTTTGCCGCAGCGCAAAAGCCTCCGATGGAGCTATCGCCTG
>JAFTXE010000138.1 GCA_017461745.1 Clostridia bacterium
TGGTCGCCCCTACCGCATTGAGAGATATCCAAGCCGCACCTTTAAATAAAAAAA
The DNA here is from genome assembly GCA_017461745.1 of Clostridia bacterium. GTDB lineage: Bacteria > Bacillota > Clostridia > Oscillospirales > CAG-272 > HGM12713. Next base: position 55 of record JAFTXE010000138.1, read on the forward strand.
GAAACCCGTCAAACGCGCAGCAGCGTTTGACGTGGTTTCCACCTTAGAAAATACCGCACTCCCAATTAAGCACAGCACTATATTCCAACAGCCTTAATATTTATTTTCCACAAGTTCTTTGAAGGTGTCGGAAACTTTCTCGAAAGAAAGTTTCTGACAACCGCATCCCCTACAAACTATCTCAGCAAATCTTATCCTCAAAGTCAACGGGTGCGCCAAGCTCGTCTGAGCGGAACGCCGCTTCCATTACCTTCATAACTCTCATGATCTGGTCATGCTTAACTATCTGCTCAGCCTTTCCGTCAACGGCAAGGCAAACGTTGCGATAGAATTCGTGAACGTCGGACTCGGGGCGGACTATTTCACTTTCGGTGATAGTCTTTTCGTCTCTGGGCGCCATAGTCTTGGTAAGACCCGCTGCGGTAACAACGGGGACTACGTCCTTTTCGTCCCAATTCTTACAGCAAACTATCTTGCAGTTATCCGTCCACGTGTTTATCATCGCGCTACCGTTAGTTCCCGTCATGTAGAAACGCGGCATGGACATAAAGTTTGACGTTCCAACCTCAATTCTTGCGGTAACATCGTCCTCAAAGTAAAGGTCAAGCTTAAATCCGTCATCAACCTCATAGTTGGTAATATGGTCGCAACGGCAGTACACTCTCTTTATCTTCTTATCGTAAACGATTCCGAGCATCTGGTCAATAAGGTGAACGCCCCAGTCGAGTATCATTCCACCGCCGTGCTCCTTGTGCCTTCTCCAATCACCCGGTATTCCGCGTGAGCCTTGAATTCTCGATTCAATACCGAACACCTCGCCAAGATCGCCCGATGCGTAGACCTGCTTCATCATAAGATAATCGCAGTCCCAGCGGCGATTCTGGTGTACGGTAAACAGCTTTCCCGTACGTTTTGACGCCTCTATCATTTTTTCAAGCTCTCCGCTGTTCATGCAAACGGGCTTCTCGCTTATAACGTTCTTTCCCGCCTCCATTGCCTGAATAGCTAAGGGCATGTGCAACTCGTTGGGTGTGGCTATAGTAACTATATCAACGCTTTCGTCAGCCAAAACGTCCTCAAACGACTTATATACGTAAATTCCGCGTTCACGAGCGCGCTCGCGTCTTGCCTCGGCAATATCACAGATACCCGCAAGCTCAGCAACGTCGCTTACAAGCAAATGCTTCGTATGCCAGCCGCCCATACCGCCGTAACCGATAACCGCAACTTTTTTCTTATTTTGTGCCATAATAGTACTCCTTTCGAACAACAAGTGGCTAAAATCCTTATATTTACAGGGTAATTATATGACAAATCGCCCGAGTTTTCAAGACAAATATTGAGTTATTAAGGACAAATGTTGTTAACTTTACTCTTTATAGCCAATTTCCACGGTATATCTCGTTCTTTGACTTGGATTTTGTTAATTTTTTGCTTAAAATATTAAAATCCTATTGAGAAATTGCCAAAAATATTATATAATATAATGTGACGAGGCTTTCCGAGTAAAAGCCTTAACCAACATTTCATATTTTCACATACGGAGACGGAAATGGCAAACACCGAAAAGCAAAAGCATATAAGAAATTTTTCTATAATAGCGCATATCGACCACGGCAAGTCAACTCTTGCGGACAGAATTCTTGAAGCGACGCAGACAGTATCGCAAAGAGAGATGGAGAACCGTCTGCTCGATAACATGGAGCTTGAAAAGGAGCGCGGCATCACCATAAAGGCGACAGCCGTCCGTCTTAATTACAAGGCTCAGGATGGCGAGACCTACGAATTCAATCTTATTGATACCCCAGGGCACGTGGACTTCAACTACGAGGTCTCCCGCTCACTTAACGCATGTGACGGCGCTCTGCTTGTCGTTGACGCCACTCAGGGAATTGAGGCGCAGACGCTTGCAAACGCATATCTCGCTGTAGACGCAAATCTCGAAATAGTTCCCGTCATAAACAAAATAGACCTTCCCTCCGCAGACCCTGACCGCGTCAGAGGAGAAATAGAGGACGTTATAGGTATTCCCGCAGAGGACTGCCCCGCCGTATCGGCAAAAACGGGACTCAATATAGAGCAGGTGCTTGAAGCGATAGTAAGGGATATCCCCGCCCCCAAGGGCGACGCTTCCGCTCCCTTGAAGGCGCTTATATTCGACTCGTACTACGACAGCTACCTCGGCGTCGTCGTTAACGTGCGCGTAATGGACGGAACGCTCAAAAGCGGAGACAAGATAAGGCTTATGAGCACGGGAGCAGTATTTGACGTCGTTGACGTTGGATACATGACGCCCTTCGGGCTTCAAAAGACCGACAGCATTTGCGCGGGAGACGTTGGATACATCACGGCGTCGATAAAGAGCGTTGGAGATACACAGGTTGGCGACACCATAACGCTTGACGACAATCCCACATCCGAAGCACTTCCCGGCTTCAAGCCCGTTCAGCCCATGGTATACGCGGGTATTTACCCTGCCGATGGCGCTCGCTACGGCGATTTGAGAGACGCGCTTGAAAAGCTCCGCTTGAACGATGCGGCGCTCGTCTTTGAGCCCGAGACGTCAATAGCGCTCGGATTCGGCTTCCGTTGCGGCTTTTTGGGTCTTTTGCATATGGAAATTATCGAGGAGAGACTTGAACGCGAATTTAATCTCGACCTCATAACCACCGCTCCCTCGGTTATCTACGAGGTAAAGCGCAGAGACGGAGATAAGATAAGGATAGACAACCCCTCCAATTTCCCTCCCGCAGACGAGATAGAGATGGCTTACGAGCCTATCGTAAAGGCGAATATCATTACGCCCACGGAATTTGTCGGCGGACTTATGGATCTTTGTCAGGACAGACGAGGTGCGTTTATCGATATGAAGTATATCGACACCTCGCGTGTTGAGCTTCATTACAATCTTCCTCTCAATGAAATAATCTACGATTTCTTCGACGCCCTGAAGAGCCGCTCCCGCGGATACGCTTCACTTGACTACGAAATAGGAGAATACGTTGCAAGTAAGCTCGTCAAGCTCGACTTCCTGCTCAACGCCGAGCAGGTGGATGCGCTGTCATTTATCGTGCACGAGGAAAAGGCGTACGCAAGAGCAAGAAAAATTGCGGAGAAGCTCAAGGACAACATTCCTCGCCAGCTCTTTGAAGTACCGATACAGGCGGCTATCGGCTCGCGTATTATTGCGCGCGAGACCGTCAAGGCAATGCGTAAGGACGTGCTTGCCAAGTGCTACGGCGGTGATATCACCCGTAAGAAAAAGCTTCTTGAAAAGCAGAAGGAAGGAAAGAAAAAGATGCGTCAGCTCGGCTCAGTTCAGATATCTCCCGAGGCATTCATGGCTGTGCTTAAGCTTGACGACGACAATTAAATATAATCAAAACGTAAAAGAACGCTCCCTGCGAAAAAGTTATCACGGGGAGCGTCTGTTTTTGTATTTATCAAAGATATTTCTGAAGCACCGATATAAGATTCTCCGCGTAAAGAGAAAATCCGTTGTCGTTGGGGTGCAGATATTCGTCCATGAAAAGCTCGGGAACGGGGGGGACTAACGTAAGTCCGTCGATAACCGTAAAGCCTTTATCCGCTGCAAGTTTCGTTAGAATTTCACGACAGCCCTCAAACGTGCCCATAGATTTTCCGTCTCGCTTGTCTCTCCATATGGGCGAAATATAGAAACGCTTTTTGTTTGCATATTCTTTAGCAATAAGAGACAGATGCGCGTCAGCGTGCGCTTCAAGCTCGGCATAGGTCTTGTAATGTCCGAAATCATTCGTTCCGTAAGCCACGAATACGACATCGGGATCAAAATCAATACTGTCAAAGGTCAACTCGTGGAAATAAGCGCCGCCTATTCCCTGTATCACGCTTTCGGCATTATAAAAGCGCGAAACCCTTTGAGCGTATGACAATGAATCATAATTCGCCGCCCAGCCCTGAGTTATGGAATCACCGATAAACAAGAATTTGTTATCAAACTTATGTGGCGCAATAGTCGCTCCGTCGTCAAGCTCAACAGACTTAAGCACACCTATGCTGTGCGCGGGAAAATAAAGAGTAACGCGCGCGTCCTCCGCATAAGCGTGCCCCAACGGGTCACAAAGCCGTAGCGATATGCGCTTGTTCTCCGACGTGTCGTACTGAGCGCGCAGAAGTCCGTTTATATAGACCTCGTATTTGCCACCGCTTACAACTTCAAAGGTTGCCTCTTTTGAGTTGGTATAAAAATCAAGACGTACGCCCGTGGTGGTCTTAGCGCGCGTTCCAAGCGTTGCGCTTTCAAGAGTAAATGCGTCTATCTGCTTTTGAGTGCATTTAAAAAAACGTATTCCGTCCTCGCACTGCTCTATGCGAATAGCGCCAACGGTGACGGCTTTTATCTGTTCAAAGGTCAAATTCATTTTATATTCCTCCCCCCATTTTTTCAAATGTGATTATAACACAAATATTTACTTTTGTCAATATCAGTTAAATTTTATTTTTGGAATCCTTGGGACAAGCTCCATTGCGCTACTTTTCTTTTTTTGCAATTTTGTAAATTTTAGTTAAGCTCTTTTCAAATGCGCAAAAGTATGATAGAATATATATGTATGTGTATATAATCTTTACCAAAGGAGATACGTATATGAGAGATAACCGAAAAATCAAGAGGATATTTACGTCCGCCGTGGCGCTTTTATTGGTGCTTTGCGCGCTGCTATGTATTGCGTCGTGCAACGGCAATGATAAAGGCAGTGAACCCTCGGACAATATAAACTCGGATACGGCAGAATCCGAAACTCAGCTCAGCTACGACGACGTTGACGTAAACAAGTACGTAAAGAGCGTCACCTATAAGGACTTGGAGCTCAACCGCGACGAAAATCAAACGGTATCCGACGAGGAGCTTGTTTGGGAAGCCATTCTCAACACAGCGGAGATGTATTCTTATCCCGAGGATAAGGTCGAGTATTTCTTCAATCAAATGAAGAGGTCGTATATGTACCTCGTCAACTATAACGAGGAGGACTACGAGCTTCTTCTCAAGAACAGAAGCACGACCGAAGAGGATATGAGAGCCGAGGCACGCAAGATGGTAAAGAAGGACCTCGTTTATCACTATATCGTCCAGAAAGAAAACATCGTAGTATCCGACGAAGAAAAGGCTCAGCTT
>JAFTXE010000015.1 GCA_017461745.1 Clostridia bacterium
GCAAAGATCCTACACTCCGCTACGCTCCGTCCCAAGTTTGCTTCGCAAACATTGTCGAATTGTACTTTAGGTTCTCCCAATAAAGTGCGTACGCTCAGGATGACACAGTGAGTGCGAACATAGTGCGTATATTGAAACCTTGCCGTATAGGCGACCATCGGTCGTCCGCAAAAAAATATAATTTTTATTGAGTTTTGCCGTATATTTTTGCCGAACACACGCGGACGACCGATGGTCGCCCCTACCGCTTTGAGAGGTATCCAAACCGCATCTTTCAATAAAAAAAGAAACCCGTCAAATGCGCAGCAGTGTTTGACGTGGTTTCCACCTTAAAAAATACCATACTCTTAATTAAGCACATCACAAAATTCCAACAGCCCTAATATTTATTTTTCACAAGTTCTTTGAAGGTGTCGGAAACTTTCTTTCAAGAAAGTTTCTGACGAAAAATTCCCCCCACAAACTAACTTCCGCTCCAACTTTTTTCCACAAATCGTTCCTTAAATCTTGATATTTAGATAAAAATGTGATATTATTATAGTTAAGAAAAAAATGCGAGGTAAAATTATGAGCAGAGCAAGCGGCATACTTATGCACGTATCGTCTCTTTACGGCGACTATTCAATCGGCTCTTTTGGCAAGCAAGCGGAGAGATTTATTGATTTTCTTAAGGAAGGCGGATTTACATATTGGCAGGTACTTCCCTTCTGCATGATAGACGAGAGCAATTCTCCTTATAAATCCTATTCCGCATTTGGCGGAAATCCTTATTTTATCGACCTTCCAACGCTTGCTGAGGAAGGACTTATCACTCCTCTGGAATTAAATGAAGCAAAGCAAAATTCCCCTTACGTCTGTGAATACGACAGACTTCGCGAGCAAAGACTGCCGCTTCTTAAGCGCGCGTCCATGAGAGCGGATAAAAGCCTCAGAGAAAAAATATCGTTGTTTCTGATTGAGAGAGCTGAGCTTTCCGACGTGGCTACTTTTCTTGCGCTCCGTCAAAAGAATAATAATAAGCCTTGGGACGAATGGACGGAAAACGTTCCCGATGCCGACGAGCTCTTTTTCTGGCAGTTCGTTCAGTATGAGTTTTTCACCCAATGGCAGAAAATAAAGTCGTATGCTAATCAAAAAGGTATTAAAATTATAGGTGATATACCGATTTATGTATCATTTGATAGTTGCGACGTTTGGTCAAACAGAAATCAGTTTATGCTTGACGAGGACGGTAAGCCAAGCTGCGTAGCGGGAGTTCCACCCGATTATTTCTCCGAGGACGGTCAGCTTTGGGGAAATCCTCTCTATAATTGGGAGCAGATGAAAAAGGACGGCTATACTTGGTGGAAAAACAGAATAAGATTTATGCTTACTCTGTTTGACGGCGTTAGAATTGACCATTTCCGAGGCCTTGAAAGCTTTTGGAGTATTCCTGCCGACGCTAAAAGCGCTAAGGAAGGAAAATGGGTCAAGGGTCCTGATACTGAGATAGTTGACGCTATAAAAGAGGTCGCGGGCGATAAGCTTATAATAGCCGAGGACCTTGGAGATATTACCGAGGACGTAAACGAGCTTCTTAAATATAGCGGCTTTCCGGGTATGCGAGTATTCCAATTTGCTTTCCTCGGTGACAGAGAAACGCCGCATTTGCCTCATAATTATATTAAAAATTGCGTGGCGTATACGGGAACGCACGATAATAATACCCTTCTCGGTCACGTTTGGGAGATAGACGGAAATACGAGAGAAGAGGTGTTTGATTACTGCAACTGCCCTCATCACGATTGGAGCGGAGCTTGCGAGATGATAATAAAAACCATGATGGCAAGCCATGCGGATACTGTTATTTTTCCCATTCAGGATATATTCGTTTACGGAGCGGATACCCGTATGAATACACCCGGAACGGTTACGTACAATTGGCAGTACAGAATTACCGAGGATCAGCTTAGGCGGGTAAGCTGTAATAAGTTCAAATATCTCAATATGCTTTACGGCAGATAATCTTATATATAAGGAAATAAAAATATGTCAATGCAAACTGAAATTTCCGTAATAGGCGCGGGACACGCAGGTATAGAAGCGGCTCTGGCGGCGGCGAGAACGGGAATTGATACGGTTTTATTTACCATGTCCTTTGAATCTATCGCAAATATGCCCTGCAACCCCTCAATAGGCGGTACGGGTAAAGGACATCTCGTATATGAAATAGACGCCCTTGGCGGCGAAATGGGGCGCGCGGCGGATAAGGTCACGCTTCAATCGAGAACGCTTAATCTCGGAAAGGGCGCGGCAGTTCACTCAAAAAGAATTCAAGCCGACAGAAAAAAATATCAGGCTATAATGAAGCAAACCCTTGAAAATACTCCAAATTTGCGTGTAGTTCAGGCGGAAATCGTGGATATTGGCGTTGAGGACGGCAAAGTTACTCACGTAATAACTAAAATTGGAGAAAAATGGAAGTGTAAGTGCGCTATAATATGCTCGGGAACTTATCTTGATAGCAGAATTTTTATTGGCGACGTTAACTATGAGAGCGGTCCTGACGGATTTCTCGCTTCAAAAGGTCTGTCGGCGTCCTTGGCTGAGCTTGGAATAAAGCTTTTACGCTTTAAAACGGGTACTCCGTCGAGAGTTAAGCGCAGTTCTATTGATTTTTCCGAGCTTGAGGTACAAGAGGGAGAGGAAAGAATAATTCCCTATTCCGTATTTACAGACGATAATTATTTTGACGGGCTTGAGCAAATTCCCTGCCACGTGGTATATACGAACTCAGAGACGCATAGAATTATAAGAGATAATATTCACCGCTCTGCTATGTATTCGGGTCAAATTCACGGTACGGGACCGAGATATTGCCCGTCAATCGAGGATAAGCTTACGAGATTTGCGGATAAAGAGCGCCATCAGCTCTTCGTCGAGCCCGTTGGAGCGGATACTGAGGAGATGTATATTCAAGGCTTTTCCACTTCCCTTCCCGTCGACGTTCAGCATCAGATGCTTGCTTCACTTAAGGGCTTTGATAAGGCTGAGATAATGCGATACGCTTACGCTATCGAATATGATTGTATAGACCCCACTCAGCTGCTTGCTACGCTTGAATTCAAGAGCATCAAGGGACTTTACGGCGCAGGACAGTTCAACGGTACTTCGGGATATGAAGAAGCGGCGGCTCAGGGACTTATCGCGGGACTTAACGCTTCTCTCAGCCTCAGAGGCAAAGAGCCGTTGATATTGCGTCGCTCAGATAGCTATATCGGAACTTTGATAGATGATTTAGTTACAAAAGGTACGAACGAGCCTTACAGAATGATGACCTCGCGCTCGGAATACAGACTTCTGCTCCGTCAGGATAATGCAGATATAAGACTTACGCAAAAGGGTTACGACGCGGGACTCGTTACCGAGCAACAATATGCGGCATTTTGCGAGAAAAAACGCATGATTGACGAGGAAATTGAAAGATTGAATACGACTTTTATTTCCCCAAGTGTAGCAAATCCCATGCTTGAAAAGTACGGATTGACAACTATATCAACGGGATTTTCACTCTCAGAGCTACTAAAAAGACCTCAGCTCACCTATGAAATGATCAAACCTATAGATAAAAAACGCCCCAAGCTCCCTATTAGAGTTGTAAATACGGTTGAAGTTACCGTAAAATACGAGGGATACATAAAAAGGCAAATAAGCGAGGTTGAGAGGCATGAAAAGCTCGAGGTCAAGCGACTTTCACCCGATATTGATTATATGTCGATAAAGGGCTTACGAATTGAAGCCGCGCAAAAGCTAACGGCTGTCAAGCCTCTCACGGTCGGACAAGCCTCAAGAATAAGTGGAGTAAATCCTGCGGACATATCGGTTCTGCTCATATATTTGGGCATGAAATAATCAATTGTTTCACGTGAAACAAATGTAACAATGGAGTTAAAATGGAATTTAAAGATTTTTACGAGGTATGTAAACAGATATTTGAATTAAATAAAGGCTTGCCGAGCTTAGATGAGAAAAAGGCGGAAAAGCTTTATATGCTGACGGAACGCATGCTCAAAGTCAATAAAAGCATGAATTTAACGGCAATCAAGGAAGAAAAATCAATTATTTTGCGCCACTATGCTGATTCTTTGTTCGTATCGGAGTATATTGAGCAAAATGCGAGAGTTATTGACGTCGGCTGCGGAGCGGGTTTTCCTACATTGCCTTTGGCTATATTCAGACCTGATTTGCAGATATTGGCTCTTGACAGCACGTCAAAACGCATAGAATACGTAAAGCAAACGGCTAAGCTATTAGAGCTTGACAACGTTACCGCTATGGCTGAGCGAGCTGAAACTCTCGGAAATTCTTTGGATTACAGAGAAAAATTCGATTACGCTACGGCAAGAGCGGTGGCTGCCATGCCCGTATTAACCGAGCTTTGCATGCCTTTTGTAAGAGTTGGCGGCAAATACGTGGCAATGAAGGCTCAAAAAGCCGACGAAGAATTGTCTTTATCAATGGGCGCGATAACCAAATGCGGCGGCAAACTTAATCAAACTATTCTAAAGTCTTTAACGGATATCGATAACTCAGAAGAAAACAGAACCTTGATCTTGGTTGACAAAATCAAGCCCACTCCAAAGGAATTTCCGAGACATTATTCTAAAATAAGCAAAAAACCGCTGTGACTGGGAAGTTAGTTTGTGAACAGGTTTTCGTCAGAAACTTTCTTGAAAGAAAGTTTCCGACACCTTCAAAGAACTTGTGAAAAATAAATGTTAAGGTTCTTGGAATACAGTACTGTGCGTAATTGGAAGTACGCATTTTTCTAAGGTGGAAACCGCGTCAAACGCTGCTGCGCGTTTGACGGGTTTCTTTTTTATTAAAAAAAACGATTTGGACAACTCTGAAACCGTAGGGGCGACCATTGGTCGTCCGCAAAAAAATATATATTCGTTGAGTTTTGCCGTATGTTTTCGCCGAATATACACGGACAATCGATGGTCGCCCCTACGGCGATGGTTATTGATATACGCGCTCTACCTTTTTATTATGTGGGAGCTTATTGTTGTGGTAATCTTTTAAAAGCAATATTTTGCAGAAAAATCTTTAGATGTTTCACGTGAACATTTGAAAAAGCATAGAGACGATGTTTCACGTGAAACATTAATCTACACGATTCGATTTGTTTCACGTGAAACAAACAGAAGTAATATAAATAAATGGAAATAAATTATGAAAATACAAAAATTCTCTTGCAATATAAGAAAAGATGTGATATAATTTTATTGTATATTTATCGGTATAAACGCTCGTATTGAGCTGACAATATAAATATGTAGGAAAGGAATAAAATATGGCAAAAATTATTTCACTTGCTAACCAAAAAGGCGGAGTTGGAAAAACGACGTCGTGTGTTAATATAGCCGCTTCACTCGGCTTACTTGGCAACAGAGTTCTGATTATAGACCTCGACCCTCAGGGAAATACCACGAGTGGAGTCGGAGTTACAAAAAGAGGCTTGAAGGGTACGACGAAGGAGCTTCTCAACGGAGAAATGAATGTTCGCGACATTATTCGTGAGACGCCTTATGAAAATTTGTCGGTTATCCCCGCAAATACCACGCTGACAAGCTCTGAATTTGAGCTTTTCGATTTTGATGACAATGAATACCGCATGAAAAACGCTCTTGAAGAGGTTAAGGACGATTTTGATTATATACTTATTGACTGTCCGCCTTCCTTGGGCAGACTTACTGTAAACGCGCTTACCGCGAGTCAGGGTGTTATAGTTCCAATGCAATGTGAGTTTTACGCCCTTGAGGGACTTTCTCAGCTCATGATAACCGTCAGACTTATTCAGAAGCACTACAATCCCGATCTGAATGTCAGCGGTATTCTTGTTACAATGTATAATTCAAGACTTTTGCTTTCTATGCAGGTAATCAACGAGCTTAAAAAGCATTACGAGGACAAGCTGTTTGACACCAAGATTTCAAGAAACGTAAAGCTTTCCGAAGCTCCAAGCTTTGGCAAGCCCGTATTCTATCACGACAAGAATTCCAAGGGAGCTAAGGAGTATATCGAGGTTGCCAAGGAAATCATGACGAGAATATAAGGAGGGTTATCTATGGCAGCGCAGAAAAAACCGGCGGGACTTGGCAGGGGGCTTGACGAGCTTTTGGACGACAATACTCCGTCCATGAGAGAAAACAAGGGAAAACCTTTAGTTGAACCCAAGGGCGAGCCCGTAGCTCCAAAAACCGTTCCCGTTACCGAGCTTTACGACATGAAGCCCAAGTCGCTTTACGACACGAAGCCGAGAACGAGAAGCGTTAAATCAAATTTTAAAAAGTAATTAAATTATTAAAGATAAGGTGGTAAGAAATATGGCCAAAAAGACAGGTGGTCTGGGTAGAGATTTTTACTCGATTTTTGACGATAATATTCTTGAATCCAAAAAGGGAGCTGCGGAAAATATAAGAATTTCCGACATCGAGCCGAGACGCGATCAGCCGAGAAAGACCTTTGAGCGAGAGTCCTTAGAGGTTCTTGCGGATTCAATTGCGGCTTACGGAGTGCTTCAGCCTATTATAGTGCGTTCAAATCCTATTTCCGAGGGAACGTATGAAATAATTGCGGGTGAGCGCCGTTGGAGAGCCTCAAAAATGGCGGGACTTACCGAAATTCCCGCGGTAATATTTGACGGAGACGAGCTTAAGGCGGCTCAGGTAGCGCTCATTGAGAACATTCAGCGTGAGGACCTCAATCCCGTTGAAGAAGCTATGGGCTACGGCGCGCTTATTGATAAGTTCGGACTTACGCAGGAGCAGGTAGCAAAGCAGGTTGGTAAGAGCCGTCCCGCAATTGCTAATATGCTCAGACTTCTCGATCTTCCGACCGAGGTTCTTGAAATGCTCCGTGACGGTACTATAAGCGCGGGACACGCTCGCGCGCTTCTCGGACTTGACAGTCAGGAAACGATGATAGAGTGCGCAAACAGAATAGTTGAGCGTTCGCTGTCCGTCCGTGAGATAGAGGCAATGGTGCAGAGAATAAATAATCTCAAAGCCGAGCCCGAGGAAGAGAGAGTTCACCCTCAGATAAAGGCGCACATGAAGGAGCTTGAGCACAGAGCAATGTCCGCTCTCGGTAGAAAGGTCAGAATTTCCCGTTCAACTCACAAAAAGGTTCTTGAGCTTTCATACAGCGACGATGAGGACCTTGAAGCGTTGCTTATGTCTCTTTGTGGAGATAATATTTTTGAAGAAGTCGCAAAATAAGACTAAAATTACCAATATTTTACATTATTAAGCATAAGGAAGGAAAAAATCATGTTAGACATCAGATATATCAAGGAAAATCCCGACGAGGTACTTGCGAGACTTGCAAAGAAGGGAAAGGACGCAAAGGCAGAGATAGAGCAGATATTGGCACTTGACGCCGAGAGAAGAACGCTTATTGCCGAGACCGAGTCCATAAAGGCAGAGCAGAACAAGATGAACAAGCTCATTCCTCAGTACAAGAAGGAGGGCAAGGACGTTTCCGCTATATTTGCCGAAATGAAGGAAATGGGCGCAAAGACCAAGGCTATTGACGAAAAGCTCAAGGAGGTTGAGACTCAGTTTACCTCTGTAATGCTCGGACTTCCCAACCTTCCCGACGAGGACCTTTTGGCAGGCGGCAAGGAGAATAACGAGCCATTGCGTTACTTTGGCGAGCCCAAGAAATTTGATTTTGAGCCTAAGAATCACGTTGATCTTTGCACTGACCTCGGTCTTATCGACTATAAGAGAGGCGCAAAGCTCTCTGGCGCGGGCTTCTGGATATATCGCGGAATGGGAGCGAGACTTGAATGGGCGCTTCTCAACTACTTTATTGACACACACCTTGGCAACGGCTATGAGCTGATGCTCGTTCCTCATATGCTCGGCTACGAGTGCGGACTTACTGCGGGACAGTTCCCGAAGTTTGCGGATGACGTTTATTGGCTTGAAACTGCCGAGGACGAGCGTCGCCGCTTTATGCTCCCCACGGCTGAGACGGCTCTCGTTTCCTTGCACAGAGACGAAATTCTCACTGAGGCAGATCTGCCCCGCAAGTATATAAGCTACACGCCTTGCTTCCGCAGAGAAGCGGGAAGCTACCGCGCGGACGAAAGAGGAATGGTGCGCGGACATCAGTTCAACAAGGTTGAAATGGTACAGTACACGTTGCCCGAGAAGAGCGACGAGGCGTTTGAGGAGCTTGTTGCCAACGCTGAAAATCTCGTTAAGGGGCTCGGATTCCACTTCAGAACCGTCAAGCTTGCGGCAGAGGACTGCTCCGCATCCATGGCGCGTACCTACGATATAGAGATAAATATTCCCTCGATGGACGGATATAAGGAGGTTTCCTCCGTATCCAACGCCCGTGATTATCAGGCAAGACGCGGCATGATGAGAGTAAGACGCGAGAACGGCAAGACGGAATTCGTTCATACCCTCAACGGCTCTGGACTTGCTACCAGCCGAGTTCTCCCCGCTCTTGTTGAGCAAAATCAGCAGGCTGACGGCTCCGTAGTCGTTCCCGAGGTGCTCAGAAAGTACGTCGGAGTGGATATCATTAAGAAGTAACATTTGTGTTGAGTGGTTGTCAGAAACTTTCTTTCGAGAAAGTTTCCGACACCGCGGGAGAACTTGGAACGGAGCGTAGCGGAGTGTAGGATCTTTGCCGCTTGCGGCAACAACCAACTTATATGGGTAATCTCTTGTACTTTAAGAAATCTCCCAATAACTATGTTATTAGTTGCTCCTTACGTCGCAAAGATTCTTCGCACTGTTTCTTTGGCTCACCCTCTAAATCTCATCTGCTCAGAATGACACGTAGAGAGTGCGAACATAGTGCTAAAAATGTATTTACGTGAGATTTAAAGTTACACTATCGCAGAGAGCACGCCGACTCCGTCGTCTACACTCATCCACCACTGTCGTGGTCCCCCTTCCCTCAAGGGAAGGCTTTATGTAAATAGAACTTTTGCTATTCTAAATTTTATCTCTACTTTATCTAAGTTTAAAATATAAATAAATTTCTGTAGTCTAAGGTCGAATTAAAATCAAGCCTTCCCTTGAGGGAAGGGGGACCGCGTTAGCGGTGGATGAGTGTAGCCGCCATAGGCGGCGTGCGCCTTGTCACAAGTCTTACTTTCTCCCTGGCAAATCATAATTTATCGCACCATGTTCGCACTCATTGTGTCATCCTGAGCGTATGCATAAAATTGGGAGAACCTAAAGTACAATTCGAAGGATCTTTGCCGCTTGCGGCAACAACCAACTTAGATGGAAAATTTCTGTGCTTCAAGAAATCTCCCAATATAAACAGTTAATGATTGCTCCTTCGTCGCAAAGATTCTACACTCCGCTACGCTCCGTCTGCACTGTTTATTAAATACACCCCCTAAATCTCATCTGCTCAGAATGACACGGAGAGAGTGCGAACATAGATGTAGATATCCAACTTCACAATAAATCATAATTCAACGCACCATGTTTGCACGACCCATAGTAAGCCTTGTTTTCTTTTGGTTACTTTTCTTTTTCAAAAGAAAAGTAACGTAACCGACCCCGTAACCAACCCCAAACGGAGAAAGGATAAAAATGATTACATACGGAATTTTAAGTACCACGGCAGATACCGAGAAGTCTCTGTTGCGTGAGCTGTGGGAATATTTTTACGACACATATTTTAATCCCTCCGAGTATTATGAAAATCTCAACGTAGGAACAGGTACTATGCTATCCGTGAGAGTAATTATACTCGGACTTTGCATAGGTATCTGCGTTGCGGCGTTTGCGGCGGTATTCAATAAGAGAGTGCTTGGCGACGTCGTCAGAAAAATTCTCGGCATGGAGGCGCTGTCACCCGAGAGCGCTTTGACGCTTGAGGAGCTTGGCTTTGAAAATAAGCCTATTATCCGTCTTGCCGTAAGGAAGAGCACGTCACTCAGACGAGTGGTTAAATGCGTTGAGGAACAGGAATTTGACAAAAATCAAGCGGAAAAGCTTAAAGAATATCAGCAAGAACGCAAGAAAAACAAGAAAGCTCCTAAATTCAAGGAGCAGGTATATAAGATAAACCCTTACGCCGACCGTTTTTATATCCCCGAGGATATGAAGTACACGGCGGATATAAAATTTGAAAAAAAGGGAAACAGTTGGGCGGGAGCTATAATTTTTTCTCTTATAATGGTCGTGGTATTCGTTGCCATACTCGTAGCTTTGCCGCATATTTTCGAGCTTCTTAACGACCTTGCGGGAAGCATTGACACGACGCCCGACAATATCATCTGAGGTCCTTATGAATAATATAAGAACTGCCGAGGCGCTGCGCCCCAAGAGCTTTGACGAAATAGTAGGTCAGAAGCATCTCTTCGGAGAGCGTGGCGTGGTGAGAAAAATGCTCGCCTCGGGAAGAATAACCAACATGATCTTCTACGGTCCTCCCGGGACGGGAAAAACGACCGCCGCGGAGATCATAGCCCGTGAATCAAATATGGTGTTCCACAGACTAAACGCCACCACGGCGTCCATTTCCGACGTCAAGGATATACTTAGCAGCACCAACAATATCTTTTCCACGGGCGGAATACTGCTTTATATCGACGAGATACAGTATTTCAACAAAAAACAGCAGCAGGCTTTGCTTGAATACATCGAGGACGGCAGAGTCACGCTGATAACTTCGACTACGGAAAATCCGCATTTTTACATATATAACGCGATAATCTCCCGTTCCTCTCTGTTTGAGTTCAAGCCCGTCGCGCCCGAGGACTGCGCCGTTGCGGTCAGAAGAGCGGTGGATTATCTTAACTCACAGATGGGTGAGAAAAAGTCCATTGACGATAGCACCGTGGACTATATCGCGAGAAGCACGTCGGGAGACGTCAGACACGCAATAGTGCTGACGGAGAACGCGTTTTTTGCCGCGGACGACGCTATAACCAAGGAAACCGTTGATAATTTCAACGTAAGAGTGGGTAATTTTGACGATGATACGCATTACGACCTTCTCTCATGCCTCCAGAAGTCCATCAGAGGCTCGGACGCAGACGCGGCGGTATTTTACCTTGCAAAGCTTCTGTCGCTCGGAGAGCTTATTTCCGTGTGCCGTAGGCTACAGGTGATAGCAAGCGAGGATATAGGACTTGCTTATCCTCAGGCGGCGGTGGTAACGCGAGCGTGCTGTGAGTCGGCAAAGGAGCTTGGAATGCCCGAGGCGGCAATTCCCTTGGCTAACGCTACGGTGCTGCTTGCGACCTCACCGAAGTCAAATTCCGCTCACGACGCCGTATTTGCGGCAATGGCAGACGTGGAGAAGGGCTACGGCAGAGAAGTGCCTACGCACCTGAAAAGCCCATTATTCAAGGGCTATAAGTATCCTCACGAATATCCGAACCACTACGTTCGTCAGCAGTATCTGCCCGACGACGTAAAGGATAGAAGATATTACGAATGGGGAAGCAATAAATTAGAGGACGCCGCAAGGCAGTATTGGGAAAAAATAAAAAAGTAGAGGTACGGCTATGGAAAGGATAAAGGCGCTTTATCGTAAGCATAAGGAAATTATACTTTATCTGCTTTTTGGCATCATAACGACCGTTGCCTCGCTTGGCGCTTGCTATTTGACGCTGAAGCTCGGAGTAATATTTATTCACGACGAGAACGGAGAGCCCACGGAGCTTCTTGATATCATTGGAAGCTCGGTTCAATGGGTCGTCGGCGTGCTGGTTGCCTTCGTTACCAATAAAAAATGGGTATTTACGGGGGCGGAGCGAGGTGTCGCCACAACGGCAAAGCAGTTCGGCAAATTTGCGGGCGGACGAGTGATCACGTATTTTGTAGAGGTGTTTGTAAACCTTGGAGCAATAGCCTTGCTTGAATGGCTCGGATATCGGGCGTTTGCGCTTATAGGTATTGAAATAACGGCAAGATTTTGGGCGAAGATGATTTCGTCGGTCATAGTCGTGGTGTCTAATTACTTTATAAGTAAGCTTATAGTTTTCAAGAATAAGCGGCAGGAATAAGGTTGAATTTTGTGGAGCGTAGGGTAAAAGTGACTTTGTCGGCTACCCTCAATCAATATATTTCCAGCACTTTTCTTGACAATTCCAATCTCTAAAAAGTAACACTATCGCAAAGACCACGCCGCCCATGGCGGCTACACTCATCCACCGCTAACGCGGTCCCCCTTCCCTCAAGGGAAGGCTGGGCTTTAATCCGATCTAAAACTACAAAAAATTTATCTATTCTTAAACTCAGATAAAGTAGAGATAAAGTTTAGAATAGCAAAAGTTCTATTTACATAAAGCCTTCCCTTGAGGGAAGGGGGACCGCGTCAGCGGTGGATGAGTGTAGCTGACGAAGTCAGCGTGCGCCTTGGTCACAAGTCTTACTTTCTCCCCAACAAATCATAATTTATCGCACCATGTTCGCACTCCCTGTGTCATCCTGAGCGTATGCATAAAATTGGGAGAACCTAAAGTACAATTCGAAGGATCTTTGCCGCTTGCGGCAACAGCTATCTTAGATGGGAAATTTCCGTGCTTAAATAATTCTCCCAATATAAACAGTTAATGATTGCTCCTTCGTCGCAAAGATTCTACACTCCGCTACGCTCCGTCCCAAGTTTGCTTCGCAAACATTGTCGCATCGTTAATTCAATTCACCCTCTAAGTCTCATCTGCTCAGAATGACACGGAGAGAGTGCGAACATAGTGCTTAAAATGTACTTATGTGCATTTTAAAATAACACTATCGCAAAGAGCACGCCGCCATAGGCGGCGTGGCCCCAATACAAAGTCACTTTTATCACACAAATCAATCGCGCAGAAACATGGAAAAATAAATGAAAAATACCAATCGGAGATGGTAAAATGATATTCAGCGAAAAATATACTACCAAATGGCACGACACCGACGCGTCAAGGCGCGTGACGGTGACTAAGATGCTCGTTATGATGCAGGAGGTATCAAATCATCATATTGAGAGTCTTGGAATGCCGCTTGATACGCTCAGAGACGAGAAGGGACTTGCCTTTCTTCTGAGTAAAATAAGAATAAGCGTGTACCGTCCTCTTTACGCGTACGAGGACGTGGAAATTCAAACATGGACGTACGCCGCGCACGGCTTTTCTTATCCGAGATGCTACCGCATAATCCGAGGTGACGAGGTAATAGCCGAGGCGGATACCGTCTGGGCGCTTATTGATATTAATAACAGGTCGCTTGTTAAGGCGTCGGATTGCGATGTTTACGAATTTACCGACGACGAGCCGCTCTCACTTGACGTCCCCCAAAGATTCCGTCTGCCCAAGGGCGCGGAGCTTGAAAGCCTCGGGGAAAGAAAAATAGTGTGGTCTGACCTTGACTACAATATGCATATGAACAACACCAAATACCCCGATATGCTCTGCGACTTTTTGCCCGTAGAGGATATTGGCAGGATTAAGGGAGTATTTCTGTCATACGTAAACGAGGCGGCGTTTGGAGAGACGCTTGATATAAGAAGCGTGCTTGCGGACGGCGTTCATTATTTCCGCACCGTGAACTCCGAGGGAAAGACCTGCCTTGAAGCGCAGATAATATTAGGTGAATAGCTTATGATAAGGCTTGTTTCACCGAAAAATAATTCGACGGTACGCTTGCTTACGGACGCGCAGAGAGCGTTTATTGAAAATGGCGGACCGTATACGGCAGAGGATATATCTATTCCCGAGCCCGTGGTATTTACTTGTGAGCCTGCTGTCAGCGGTGAGCTGACTCTTATTTCCCGCGGGGGTGACGAGAGAAAATACTCGCTTGAGCGCGGCAGAGCTGAGGTGTACAATCTCCTTGCCAACGGGGAATACCGCTGGTATGTAACCGCAGGCTTTATGAGGTCGGAGACGCATACGTTCAAGACTGAGGCGGACGTGCCGAGATTTCTTTACGTCGAAGGTCTTTCAAACGTCAGAGACATAGGCGGCTTTGAGGGACTTGGCGGCAAGAGGGTACGGCAGGGAATGGTTTTCAGAGCCACCGAGCTGCAAGGTGTTACCAATCTTACGAAAGAGGGTAGGGAGACGCTCAGGGACGAGCTGAAAATCCGCACCGACCTTGATTTCCGCGGTATTAACGGCGAGGAAGTAAGGGAGAGCCTCGGAGATATCGGGGCGAATTTCGTAAATATTCCTCTCGCGGCGTATGCCGATATATTCACCGAGGAGCAGATGAGGGTGTATAAAAGCAGCTTTGAGCTTTTGGCAAAAAGGGAATTTTATCCGATAATAGCGCACTGTCAATGCGGTATGGACCGAACGGGAACGTGGCTTTATATACTGGGAGCGCTTCTCGGCGTTGACGAGGGCGAGCTGGCGCTCGATTATGAGCTGTCGTCGCTGTCACGGTGGGGAGAGAGGTCAAGAGGCTCTGAGGATTTTAAAGCCTTTCTTGAAAAATTTCACGCCTACGGAGCGTCGGCGCGTGTCGCCGCGGAAAATTTCCTCGCCGCTTGCGGAGTTTCTGACGAGGTGGTCGAACTAATCCGCAGTAATTTGATTGAAGATAGTTTGTGAGGGGTTTTTCGTCAGAAACTTTCTTGAAAGAAAGTTTCCGACACCTTCAAAGAACTTGTGAAAAATAAATATTAAGGCTGTTGGAATACAGTGCTGTGCTTAATTTAGAGTATGGTATTTTCTAAGGTGGAAACCACGTCAAACGCTGCTGCACGTTTGACGGGTTTCTTTTTTTATTGAAAAATGCGGTTCGGAGACCTCTCAAAACCGTAGGGGCGACCATTGTGTCAAGAGAAACATGGTTTACAATTTGTGAAGATACATGGTTTACAACTTATACGACCAATAAATTTGGAGCGAAGGCGTAGCCGAAGCGGAAAATTTATTGGTCGCGCGCTTGGCGGCGGGGATCTCCGTCTATCAAATAAGCGCGTTTAAAAGTAAATACACGCTTTTCAATATCTATTTGACCGATACGAAATTGTCTGAAATACAAATTGATCAAATGTGCCCCTTTGCTTGATTCGCGAAACGCAATCTGTTTTCCGCCAAATGCCTCACTCAAGAAATACCCTTGTCCTTTGATAGTTATGTATCCTGTTGATTTGACGTTATGCACCGTTAGATCGTCGGAATAATCCCATTCAAATATTTTCGCGGGATATTGCCGATTACTCGGCTCGTATCTTGATGCGGGAACATCTAAATTTAAAGCCATGTGCGGTCTTACGTT
This sequence comes from Clostridia bacterium, assembly GCA_017461745.1. Lineage (GTDB taxonomy): Bacteria > Bacillota > Clostridia > Oscillospirales > CAG-272 > HGM12713. The sequence continues at coordinate 15,243 of JAFTXE010000015.1, forward strand.
ATTGTAAAATGCTCTATATTCCGCAAAGATCCTTGCCGCATCCGCTTGGTCTTTTATCTTATGGTATTTTAAGCATTCCTTCGTAAATGTGCCGTTAAAGCGCTCTTCCTTTCCTTGCGTCTGAGGGTGAAGAATTCGACCGTGTATAGTAAGGATACCAAGCTCCATCAGCCAAACCTCAAAGCTTGTAAATCCCGTCGATTGTTGCGTTCCCCAGGGATTTCCGTTGTCACACAAAAATGAAAACGGCATGCCGTATTCTTGAAAGATCCTTTCCATACAAGGCTTTATCTCGACAAAAGTCTCCGATAGCAATGGTTCACAGCAAATATTCATACGGCTATGATCGTCAATAATGTTTAACGGATGACAACGCACTCCGTTTTCCATAGCAAAATGTCCTTTAAAATCTGCTTGCCACATTTCGTTAGGATAAGATTTTTCAAAACGTTCATACGGTGTGGCTGCCTCACTGGCTTCTTTTGTAATAAGTCCATTTCTCTTAAATATCTCGTTAAACGTTCTCGCACTTGGAAGATCTATATAGTTGTCATTTTGCATTATACGACGCATTTTCACTGCTCCAATAGCAGGATATTGCTCTCTATACGCGACGATCTTCTTTTCAATTTCAGAATCGGTTTTATTTGGGCGGCTCTTTGGCGCACGGCTTAGATCCAACAGCTTTTCTCCCGCAAGATAACGTGCTATCCATTTATCTCCGGTTGGACGGCTTATTCCATACTCACGGCATAATGCACTCTTGCTTTTTTCGTGTGCTAACACTCGTTTTACAAATTCTTCTCTCATAGTTTCCAATCTCTGTTCTTTCCAAGGCATTGTCCGTCTCCTTTCGACTTGTTTATGCCTTTATTTTACCACAAATTTGTAAACTATTTTTCTTCACATTCTGTAAACTAACTTTCTTCACATTCTGTAAACTATCTTACCACACTATACA
>JAFTXE010000016.1 GCA_017461745.1 Clostridia bacterium
ATCTTTCTCCTTTCATTGTTTTAGCACTAACTATACCACAAACTTTCTCACATATCCAGCCTTTCTGCGAAGAGTTATCTTTTAGGACACATCTAAAATGGAGGTCGTTGGTGACCTCCATAATTTTCGTGTTATTATTGAGTTTTCAGCAATTCTGACCCACACTCTGACCCACACTTTCAGCTCAAAATCCGTAGTATAACCCTCAGACATCTTTTTATTTAAATCCTCGCAATCGCTTATTCTGTCGGCTCTGCCGACAGATATGAACAGCCCGTGGGCGCGTAGCGACCCACGGGCTTTCTCCCGCTTGAAGATCGAAGTAGTATTTTAAATTTTATGACCCATACTTTTGTTGCTTTTTCAATCGATATTTAACCTATTCTTGCCTATACTTTTCGTATGTTTTTTTATATTTTTTCCACTGGCTGTAGCATTAAAACAAGAGACAATAGTGTGTACGCAAGTAACAAATGAAAACAACTTTACAAAGTAGTTATATCTTTCAGTCATTCTGTATCAGCTTCAGTACGACGCCTATCTCCGAGGTATCGTTTGAAGGCTGACACAGCTTGCCGATTTTGTCTATTATATCGCCCGAAATTATTATTCTTCCCTTTTCAATACTAATATCACGGGTAATATCGTAAGCCTCGTCGGAGGCAATATCCTGCATAAGAACCGCTTTTATATTGCCAAGCTCCGTGTTAATAATAAGGCTCTTGTATTCTCCGAAAATTCCAACCGTATCAGCGTCACCCGTATTTATCGACACATCGCATCGGGGTATATAGTAGCTTCTGTCAAACGTTCTTCCAAGTGTCGCAACGGAAAATACACCGTTCGGATTTCTCGACGATATCGCAAACGGAATATTTCCGTCGGCATCGGGCGTGATATTCGGCAGCTCACAGCCTCTTGAAATAGCGGCGGGCGCTGTCTTGGTCAGTACCTCATCCTCAAGGAAATCAGCAATCATACTTTGCTTGAACCACCACTGCTCTATCTCAGAGAGTCTATCCTCAAATTTCCAAGTATCCGAAAGCATGACTTCCGAAACGTGAGTATTATCGGCATCCACTCCAAAGGCAGGGGCGATTCTATGCCAACGAGCCGCACGGACTACCTCAAGCATTTTGCTTTTTATGTTTCTGTGTATAGCGGGAAATGAGCGGTCGGGCTGACCGTTCGGGAAATCACCCGTGTAAGTATGGCGCATGATACCCATAGAAAATCCGCCAGCCGCCGCAACGTAAGCCTCGTCCTCACAGTTAACAAGTCCCATATATCCCTTCTCCGTAACACCTACTCTTGCAAAAGAAGCTACTTTTTGCATAGTAAGCGGAATAGACATAATAGCGGGCACATCGTAGGTGCGGTATACGTCCGAACACGGAATAATTTTTTGGGTCATGGCGTGCTCTATTATAAGCTTCGGAGCGTAACGTCTGCCAAGCTCTGTAAGCATTTTTCTGAATTCAATATCGTTGCATCTTGCGCCCCAATCCACCTTCCAATAGGCAAAGCCTGAGGCGTCGGCGTCCTTCAGGCGTTCTATCCAATATTCTTCGGCGTCACCCTCTCCAATAAGCGCGGGAGCTTCCTGAGCGCACACCCAGCCGCCAAGTCCCTTCCAACCAAGCGCTTTGACTTTGTCCGTAAGTCTTTTCAGCGCCTCAGCGTTGGACACGCCTCCCGACGTGCTTTCCGAAAACTTTGACTTGTCAAGAATAAGGCTTCCGAAATATCCTGCCTCATTCTCTGTCGGCACATCCCAACTGTCGTCCATTATAAGAAACAAATCTTTTCTTGCCTTTTCATAGAAATACGCCCAGCCGTAAGGCTTGCCCTCACCGAAGAGCTGACGCTCTCCTATAATATCTCTCTGCATCTTAGGCGTGCCGCCGCTGGTGGCATAAAGCTGAGTCTGCCACGTGCAGTAATAGTCGGGCGTGGGGTTTTGAATATCTGGTATCAAATTGATGTCGGTCTTTTTCATAGTAACCTCTCTTATATCTGCAATATAAACTCAATAATAAACGCCGCGCTCCATGAGAATGATTTACAGCATCTGCCGAGCCGTGTCCTTGAGTCGTAGTTCTCGCAGATATTGGGGAGATTGTCGTACGCCATATCAAGCAGATATTCCTTTATCTCCCTCGCGGTATCCGAAAAGCCGTAGTCGGCAAGTCCCTTCACAGCAAAGAAAGCGACGTTGAGCCAGGTTGGTCCTCTCCAATAGTTGTTGTCATATCCCTTGCAGTCGTAGGACGCCGTGGGCATACCCGGGTAAAACTTATCTGTGTCTCTTGCCAATGCGTTCATTGCCGCCGCGCGCTCGGGCGTCGCCGTACCGATAAACAGAGGCATAAAGGATGCGGGCGAGAGTGCGTCGCTAAACTTACCCGTAAGACGATTTCTGTCAACGTAAGCCCCCTGCTTCTCGTCGTAAAGAATGGACTCTATCTTCTCAACAATAGCAAGCTCCTTTTGCTTCCAAGCGTCCGCATCCTCACCGAGTATCTGCGCCATCTTAGCCATAGAGCGATAGAAAAGCGCCATAAAGCAGTTGAGGTCTACGGGCCAAAGCTCAACGATCGGGCAGACGTCCCAACGGGGAGAGTTGTCCCAACCCGACTCCCAACGCGGATGGAGATAGTCTCTGTCCGCAGGATTATTTTGAGCGGAGTAATAGAAAAGTCCGCGGTCGTATCTGTTTTCCATCCAGAATTTTTCATATAATACCGAGCGGTCGTAGTTGCGGCGCAAAAACTCGGTGTCGCCGTCCCGCTCATAAACATGGAGCACACCCCACGGAAATACGGGGGGCTTTGAATAATTGTCCACCACTCTGCCGTTGGGGAAAACCACGTCGGGCATGATTCCGTTTTCTCTCTGGAACATGGCGAAGCTGTCGATACAGCTCTTTGCAAGCTCGCCGTCAAATCGTACGGCGGTCATGGCGTGGAACACGGAATCCCAGTTCCATAGTCCCGAAGTCTGCCCCGCCCATGGAGAGATAGCAGGAGCATCTCCCCAAGGCATATCGCCCTGCAATATATTGTCATGCAATACGTCGTAGCACCGTCCGAGGAGCGCCATGTCCCGCTCTGATAATTTGCCACTGTATTGCTCCAACCATTCATTCTTAGTCATAATGTGTCCTCCGTACTGTTTATACACAGTAATTATATCATATTAAAAATACCGCGGTCAATGTGTTATTTAATCTAAAAATTGTACTATTGTGCTCTTTTGCGTGTTAAATTGTGATTTATCGGAGAGATGCGAGGGGATGCGATTTCCGCTTTTTTGAAAAAAAGCTTGGCAAAAAACTTCCTTGCAGGGTGGTAGCCCGACTAAGCTATTTTGGATTTTATGCTGAATTTGTCGGGCTACCACCCTGCAAGAAAGCTTTTGCGG
>JAFTXE010000017.1 GCA_017461745.1 Clostridia bacterium
AGCTGACGACCTCAATACTGTCGCCGTCTTTGAGTACAGTTTCGCTGTACTGCGCCTTGGAAACGATATCTCCGTTACGTTCTACAGCAATACGCTTCATATCGTAGTTCGTTGTCGCAAGATACTCCGTAAGCGTTTTACCGGCAATATCAAGCTCTGTTCCGTTTACCTTTACCATTTCACACCTCCACAAAAATTGCAACAAAAAAGGAAGCTACCTTTTGGATAGCTTCCGTAATTTCTATGTTCCTCCCAATATCCTCGTATCAGGCATCCCTACGTTGGCATTATCCAAATCAGGTTCTCGGTCGAAGGTCACACCTTCCTCTCAGCCTGTATACAAGCTCCCGTTTGTTCAGTTATGAGTATATTATACACCTGTTTGCAGAAAAAAACAAGTATATTTTAGAATTTTATGAGATTTTTCTATTCGACCTCATCTTTATTTCAAATTCAAGTAATCAAATAGATTTTTCTTTTAATATCATGCCATAAATACCCATGTCATTTTTTATGATATAATATCTTGCGCTTTTATGCGTAATTTTATTTTAAAGGAGTGATATTATGTCACAAAAAACTTATCCAACAGAATTCAAAATCGCAGTAGTAAAATACTACAAATGCCACCATTTCGTTGCCGAGACATTAGAGCGGTACAGCATTGCTGAAAGTACGCTTTTTAGATGGAAACGCGAATATGAAAGTAGGCGATTTTTGAGATTAGGAAAATCCGGAGAATCTGATAAGCGAGCTCCCTTGCAATCTCATGTTACTAAAATAGAGCAAATCGTCGAAGTCTTAAGTATTTGTAAATGCGGAGTTAACGCTTCCAATGATGAGAAAATGGAAGCAATAAAAGAGCTGGAAGGACAGTATTCTATTCACGTTCTATGCGAAGCACTTCAATTCCCACGGGGAACATATTATAATCGAAAACGACGGGAGAATAATCCCACATCTTCGGAATTGAGGGACGAGGAAATCAAGCCGCTTATTAAGCAGATTTTTGAACAAAGCAACGGTCGATTTGGAAGAAAGCCAATCAAATACAAGCTGCTTGAAATGGGCTACAGGGTTCATGAAAATCGAATCACAAGGTTAATGCGATATATGGGTTTAGAAGTGCAGACCCTACATTTGCTAAAGAACATTTAAAACCATTGCCAAGAAACAAATATCCTAATATTCTCAACCGTGATTTTAACCCCACCGCACCAAATATGAGTTGGGTTACCGACATTACGTACGCTAAGGTAAATAACAAATATATGTTTATCTGTGTAATTATTGATATTTATTCTCGTAAAGTTATTTCATACGGAATATCGGATAACATAGATACAATTTTGACTTTAGCTACCTTTGACAAAGCCTTTAACGAAAGAGGAAAGCCAAAGGCTCTGCTACTTCACAGTGATCAAGGAGTACAATATACTGCATATGCCTTTCGTTCCCGTCTGAAAAAGCTAAAGGTACGGCAATCTTTTTCAAAGCCCGGAGTTCCTTATGATAATTCTGTGTGCGAGTCCTTTTTTCATAGACTAAAAAACGAATCTATCTATCGAAATTTGTATTCAACCGCGGACGAATTATCATTGGCAGTTGACGAATATATTGACTTTTACAACAACTACCGCCCTCACAGATCTCTAAAAATGAAAACTCCGTCTCAATATGAGACGGAATATTATAGATCTGAAGTATAAAATAAAAAAACAGGTACTCACTTTACTCCGATGAAAACCGGTTCAAAAATGGGTACCTGTTCATATTATCATCAATTTATTAAATCGGAGAAATCAAAATTGCATCGTTTGCATGTCATTTGCTGTGCTTCAAGCGTTCTGCCGCATACAGGGCAAGTGCGCTCGATCGTGTCAGTTATCGGAATCTCTACTAGATATTTCAATCCTCTTACAAAAATCACCCTGTCTCCACTATCGTAATGGATTCCGTTCATTACGTAATTTTTCTTTTTATACTGTATTGTAAATTCTTTCCCGTCATCTTTTTTGAATCTCACCTCCAAGACATCCACTGTTTCAGGACGATCGCGGACATACGCTTCTTTCAACTGTTGAAATTGTGTAGAGTTTACAGTGTAATTTACCGTAGCATAAAACGTTTTAGATGAAAGAGTTTTCCAAGTGAAAAAGCAAGGGAGAGCACACAAAACCAGAGGCACATAATTGGCAATAAATAAAAATGAATGGCATCCGAGAATCATAAACAATAACCAAAATATAACTACGAGTATGCTCCAACCAATCGTTAAAAGTATAGCTCGAAAATATCTTTTGTTGCCAATATCGATTAGCTTTTGTTCAATTTTTTTGTCGAGATATTCGTTCATACGGAGACCTTCTTACAAAAAGTTTTTGAAATTTATTTGGTAGGATTATTATAACATAAAAATCTTTGTTTGTAAATAGTGAAGTATCGGCTGCGCCGAAATGATGTAGTGCTATCACACAGTGATGTATTGCTCCTTCGTCGCAAAGTGATGAGATGTTTGCCCACTACGCCGTCAGGCGTAACATCACTCACGTAGTGAACATCACTGCCGAAGGCTACATCACTTGCCCGCAAGGGCAAACATCGTTCAAAAAAGCCTATCACTTACGTGATAGGCTCAGATTACTGACAAAGGGTTCAGGACTACGGTTCTGAGCCCTTTGTCGTACTTTACAGGGTTTGAGAAATATGGTATAATATAGGTGTAAAAAGAAGTATGGAGGAAACACCTATGTTCACGGAAAGAAGCGGAAAGCAAAACAAATTGGAAATGGTAATATTGGAAGAGCTTGTACCACAAGATCATCTACTTCGAAAGATAGATAAGGCAATAGATTTCAGCTTCATCAACAAGATCTGCAAGCCGTATTACTGTGAGAATAACGGACGCCCCGCAATAGAGCCGGAG